>JAQBVH010000113.1 GCA_027623615.1 Planctomycetota bacterium
GGCGCGTGGACCCGGGCCGCCCGCCTCGTCCCGAGCGACATCGACGACTACGTCGGGCTCGGCCGAAGGCTCGCCGCGGATGGCCATCGGTTGCTCGTCGGCTGCCACCACGGGGAGGTCAACGATGTGAAGATGGGGGCCGGCTACGTCTATCACCTCCCCATCGGTGATGCTGGCTGCGCGGGGGAGCCCAACTCGGCGGGGGCCGGCGCCACCCTCTCCGCGCAAGGCAGTCCAAGGGCGGGCGACCGTGCGTTGCGACTGGAATCCGCGGGCTTGCCCGCCGGTCGCAGCACGACCTTCATGGCATCCAAGAGCCCCGGCAGTACCCCGTTCTTCTCGGGCGGCCAGGGCACACTCTGCCTCGGGTCGCCGTTCGGGAGGCTGAACGCCGACCCGATCTTCAGCGACGCGTCAGGGCGCGCTGTCCTGGACGTGCGCACGGACGCCATCTCACTCGGCGGAGCGTTGATCTCGATCCAGCCGGGCGAGACGTGGTACTTCCAGGCCTTCTACGACGACGACAACCCGGGCCCGACGACGAACCTGTCGGCCTCGCTCGTCGTTCTCTTCGAATAGTTCGGCCTCGGGAGAGTCGGCGCGCTCTGTCGGCAGGCGACCACGCGCGAGCCGACCTTGGCGTCGGTGTCGGCGGTGACGAGCGCGTGGCCGCCCCCGGCGAGTAGCTTGTAGGAGACTCCGCGCCTGCGGTTCGTCCTCCCGCGACCGGTCGCCTAGCGCACGATGCGCAGGTCGATGTCCAGGACGGCGGTGTCGTCCTGGATCACGATGTCGAGCATGCCGTCCTCGAGGTCCTCGAGGAGGCTGAGCATCCCTTCCGTGGTGGGCAGCCGAGCCAGGTCGAGGTGCACGGTCGCGCGTGACCCACCACTCCAGTTGCCGACTCCCGGGAGGTCCGTGATCGCACGGCTCCAGCGAAAGGCCTTGCCGGGGGCCGGCTCGTACTCGAGGTAGAGCCCGTCGTTGGTGCTCATGCCGCTGATCGATTTTACGCGCAGCGTCAGGCTCGCCGCCTTCACGGGACCCGCGCCGAAGCGCAGGGTCTGCAGGAAGTGGGCGTCCCAGCGCTGCGCGTCGTACGTCATCGTCTTGCGGTCACCGATGTAGGTGGCGAGGCCGCGACCGACGTCGTAGGTCGGCAGGTCGGTGGGGGGGAGCTGGCCTTCCACCTCCTGTGCCCAAGCGTCGGGCCAGACCTGGAGCAGCACTTCGTGCTCGTAGCGCTCCCCGGCCTCCGGCACCGTGAGGGTCACCGCGCGCCGTTCACCGTCGAGCGCTGTGACGACCGCCTGCCAGGTTCCCGCGCCGAGGCGCCATTCAATCTGACCACGGCGTAGTGAGCTGGGCTCCGTGCCCTGCTTGGGGGCCCGAGTCCCGTTCGGTTGGCCGACCAGGGAGAGGCTCACGTCCTCCACGATCAGCGGGCTGCGATCCTGGCTCGATCGGACCTGGAGGATGACGTCGCTGGTCAGTTCGCGCGGATCGGGGAGGCCCAGCTCATGCCAGGTCTCACCCGCCTCGAACTTCTTCTTGAAGCGAGGCCCCCAGGCGAACTCCGCTCCCCAGGTGAGGGAGCCCGGCTCGGTGATGGGGCAGTTCGGAAAGAGGAAGTGCCCGAGTTCGTCGCTGACCTGCGCGAACTCGCTCGTCATGTTGCCTCCCCCTCCCCGACCTCCGAAATCGATGAACAGGTCAATGTCCTCGATGTCATGGAGGTTCAAGGTCGAAGGCAGGACGGCCTGCTGTAGCCAGACGCGCATCCCGGGGACCGGGCGGCCGAGGTGATCGACGACGATTCCGGTCACGCACGGGGCCTGCGCGTCGTCGGCCGGAGCATCGGCGTCCTTGGTCGGGCCAGCCGCAACGCGTTGATCGTCGTTGCCCATTGGTTCGGCGGCGGCGAGGGAGGGCGCGGTCGTCTCCCTGTCCGACTCGCCCGGAATAAGATCCGCTGGCGCGACCGCGACCTCACGCTTCTCTTGCGAGCTTGCGAACACACCCGCGAGTCCACCGCTGCCCCACAGCACGCTGAGGGCAAGCAGGGCCAGGACGACAAGTCCGGCGAGGAGGGTCAGGGGACGAGTGCTCACGCTCTCGTCCTAACCGCATGGCCCGGCGCGGTCTTGCACAATTCTCAGGATAGGTTCGGACCGCGCCGGCCCGAACTCTGGGCCAAAGCGCGCGGCGCGATCCGTCCTGAGACGAATCGCGCCGCTTGGCCTGAGCGAGAAGGAGGCTACTTGCCGTCCTGCCCGATGCTGTCGAAAAGCTCCTGCAGACCCTGCTGCTGCATGGCTTCCTCGATCAAGCTGAGGTCCTCTTCGGTGGGCATGTCACCCGCCTCGAGACCGAGCAACCGCTCGAGTTCGTCCTGCTCGCTGTCGGACTCTTCCTTCTCGAGTTCGGCCTTCGCACTCGCGATCAAGGCCTGCAGCTTGTTCAAGCGATCGTTCGCGATGTCGATGAGGCCAGCGACCTCCTTGAGGCGCTTCAACGCGGAGACTGCGCCCGCGTCAGCCTGCAACGAGGCGAAGTCGGCGTGGCCCTTGGTCTGGAGTTCGGCGGTCAGTTCGAGGCGCTCGCCCTCCCACGTCTTGGTGGCTTCGATCAGCTTGTCCTCGTCCTTCTCCCACTCCTCGACCTGGGTCTCGAGCTGCTGACGCGGAGCTTCCTTGATGCCGGTCACCAGATCCTGGACGACCGGGCCTGCCAGCACGATGCCGAGCACGAGACCGATCACGCCGAGGAACAGGCGTGCGCCGTGCGGCTTGGTCAGGGCACCGATGGCCGGAGTGGCCAGGAAGATGCCCATCCCGAGGCGGAAGCCCGGCCAGTAGCCGCCGACCCACCTCTGAGCCGCGAGGCTCCAGAGAAGGCAAGCGAGGAACAAGAAGCCGCAGCCGAGGCCAGCCTTGCTGCCCGGCTTGTCGGGGTCCTTGTCCTGCGTGACGACACGCAGGGCGTAGAGCATCAAGAGGACCGCTGCGGCGGTGAGGGCCCAGGAGAGCGCTTGCATCGATCAGCCTTCCAGGAACTTCAGGGCGTCGGCGAAGCCACTCTCGGCCTTGGGGTCGACCGCCGCCTCACCCTTCTCCATGGCGTCGATCAGGTCGTCGAGGGAGCGGACGGGATCGCTGTCGACCTCGTCGAGCTCTGCGTTCTCTTCCAGCAGGCCGTAGACGTCGGACATCAGCGACTCGACGCCGTCCGTCAGCTGCTTGAGCTTCACGAACTCGAGCTTGGTCTCGAGCTCGGTGATCCGCCCCTGGATCTCGGTGGTGCGCGTCGAGATCTCGATGGACTTCTGGTCCACGGCCTCGAGCAGCTTGCCGAGGTTCTCGACGTTCTCCTCGTGGGTCCGCTTCTGCGCCAGCAACAGCTGAACCTGGTTCAGGAACTCGTTGCGGTCGTACTGGGTGGGCTGGCCCCCGTCCATGACAGCGAAGGCGATCGGGTAGCCGGCGCCGCCCTCGGCCGTGGCGTAGGCCGTGTTCATGCGCTCCAGGAGGCCCGCGGCGACCATGGCCTTCTTGTCGGAGGAGTCGCGCTGCTCCTCAGCCCGCTTGCCCGCCGCCGCGAGGCTCAGCTTCGCCTCCTTGAACTTGCCCTGGTCGCCCTTCAGCTTGTCGATGGCGAAGTTCATGAACCCCTGCGGGTCCTCCTTGCGGGCCTTCTCGGTCCATGCGCCGAGGTCCGCCAGGCGGTCGCGCACCGAGCTGCGCACGCCGGGAGAGAACTGCCACACGACGATGCCGCCGATGACGAGGAGGATGGGGAGGACGATCTTGAGCGGGTTCATGGCTGTCTTCGCGGGTGGGCCGGGGTCGGAGCGGGCATTACGCCAGGTTCTGGCGCGCATTCAAGCCGGCCCGCAAAAGCGGCTTCCGGGGTTCACTACACGGCCCAGAGCCGCATCTCACAGGCGACCTTCATCCTGGCGCGAGGGCGCTCAGGCCTCGAGGGCGGCGGTCATGCGGGTCAGGATCTCGGCCATGCGCTCGAGGCCGCCGCCGCCGACCTCGGCGCTGGCCCAGCCCTCGTACCCGACCTCGTCCAGGGCCTTCATTACCCGGGGCCAGCCGCAATCGCCGTCCCCGATCTCGACCTGGAAGCCCTTCCAGAGGCCCTCGTCGTTCTGCTTCTTGCGGCTGTACTCCTTCACGTCGAGCTTGAGGATGCGCTTGCCCAGGGCCTGCACCCAGTGCTCCGGCCACGCGAAGCGGACCAGGTTGCCGACGTCGAGGAACCAGCCGCACTGGGGCCCGAGCTCGTCGCAGTAGCGGGCGGCCTCGAGGGGCGAGAGGAGGAAGTTGTTCCACACGTTCTCGAAGGCGATCTTCACCCCGAGCTCCTCGGCCAGGGGCAGCACCTTGCGGATCTCGGTCTGGCTGCGCTCGTAGACCAGGTGGTAGGGCAGGTGCTCATTGACGACCCCCGGCACCAGGAGCACGGTGGTGCCGCCGTAGGCCGCGCAGTCGCGCAGGGCAGTCTCGAGACCCTGCACGCCGCGGGCGCGCACGTCCGCGCTCGGATCACCGAGCGTGTGCTGCCAATGCACCGAGTCGACCACACCGGGAATCTCGATGCCGGTGGCTGCCTTGGCGTCGAGCACCGCCTGGGTCTCGAACCCGTTGGGGCTGTCCATCTCGACTCCGTCGAAGCCGACCTGCTTGGCCGCTGCGAACTTCTCCAGCAGCGTCGATCCGACGCCGATCATGCCGTACTTCAGGGCCTTCTTGATCGCGCGGCGAGGACGCGGGGAGGGGCGGGGGAGGGCGGCGGCGGAGGCGGCCAGGCCAGCTCCGATTCCGGTTTCCTTGAGCAGCGTGCGGCGGTTCAACATGGCCCCAGAATAGCGCTGGAGCGCGTGGGGAGGTTTCTCGGTTCGCACCTCATCCGGCATGCCCCGCCGGTGGCCGGCAGGCGTAGCTCGGATCCAACTCGCAACCCCTGCCACGGAGGCAATTCCCATGCGCATCGCGCTCGCACTCATGCTCTCGTCGGGCCTCGCCCAGGCCCAGAACGCTCGCGTCCAGGTCCAGAACCTCGAGCACCCGGCTGGACCAATGGACTGGAACACGTTCGGCGCGGGGGCAGCCATCAGCGGCGATCGCGCCGGATCGGCACCTCGGCCGGCCAGCAGGACGTGGTCACCTACCGCTGGTTGAACGACCAGTGGGAGGTCGAGGCCACGCTCCCGACGCCGGTTGGCGAACCGAACGCCTTCGGGGCGGCGATCGCCATGGACGGGGATGTCCTGGCCGTCGGCGCGCCCCATGCGGATCTGGTCGGGGGCGCGAGCGGCGCGGTGATCATCTGCCGCTTCGCGGCGGGCGTCTGGAACCAGGAGGCGATCCTCACGGCGCACGATCCCGGTCAAGGGGATCACTTCGGGCCTCGACCTCGACGGGGAGCGCGTGATCGTCGGCGAGCTGCCGGGTGGCGAGAGCGACTGGGGCAAGTCCCACCGCGGCGAGGCGCACGTGTTCGAGTGGTTCGCGGGGCGCTGGAACCACGTCGCCCAGTAGATCAGTGACCACCAGCCGATCCCCCTCGACCGTGACGCTCAGGGCATGGGTCTTCGAGAGGTTCGGCGACTCTCCGCGGACCACGCTCGCAGCCGCTCGGCGGCGAGGGCGCGGTCCTCGAAGGCGCCGGCGCGGGCTGCCAGCTCGGCCACGCGCAGCTGATGCTGCCGGTCCCGGCTCAGATCGAGTCGGCCCGGGAGCAGCGCGTTGTCCTGCAGTCCGGCCAGGTAGGCGGTGAACGCGAGGCCGGCCTTGTAGTGCGGCGTTGGGGCGCAGAAGACGTGGCGACCGTACTCCTCGCAGGGGACGAGGAGCTCGCGCGCGAGGGCGGCATCTCCCTCCCCGAGGGCGCGCAGCGCGAGGCCTGCGGGTCGAGCGATCCCCTCCAGCACGCCGAGCAGCGCGTGGCTGAAGGGCCCGATCGCGAGGGTTCGTCCACCGAGGTCGGAGGCGCGCGCGGCGGGCGCTCCGCCCTCGACGATCAGGTCGGCGAAGTGGTGATCGTCGCCGGTGAGGACGACCTGGTCGCGGGGCGTGAGCTCGGCGCGCACACGGCGCTCGAGGTCCGCGTCGAGCAGCGACAGCTTGCAGCCGCGCACCTTGGCCGGGTCGTGGGCCAGGATCCTGGCGAAGCTCGCGCCGGGAAAGTACCCGCGCAGCCCCGGGTGGAAGACCTCGCCCAACCAGTGCACGAGCAGCGGGCCCTCTAGGGCGTCGATCACGCGCGTGTAGTGGGTGACGTAGTCGTGCTCCTGCGCGCTGCGCTGGGGGAGAGCAACGAGGGGTAGGAGGATCGGGATCCCGCCGGTGTCCTGGATGAAGCGCGCCTGGAAGATCACACCTGCGACGAGCGCGTCCTCGTCCAGCTCGCCGGCGAGATGATCGACGCCGGCGCCTGCCACGAATCCCTCACGCAGGCCCAGCCCGCCGGCCTTCTGGATGAGCGTCGAGGCGAGCTCCCAACCAAGCTCGAAGCGCTGGGCGGTGTCCATCGCCTCGGCCAGGCCCAGCCCGTGACCGTCGAGGAAACGGCGCAGTCCGAGGGTCGCGTCCCAGTCGATGTGGGCTGCGAGTTCGCCGGGGTCGAACGGTGCGCTGTGTTGCTCGGGCACCTCGGCGTAGCTCGCCTGCATGACGATGTGCGCGGCCGCGTAGAAGCGCCGCGCCGACGCTGCGGGCGCGTCGACCATGGCAGCGAGGTGCTGCCCCAGCGGGTCGGTGTCGAGGGCTCGCAGCGCCGCGTCGAGGGAGCTCATGGCGCAGAGCGTAGCGTGCGTCGCGACCTGCCCGCATCGCCTCGCCCGAGAGGTGCCGGCGCAGCGTGGGGGTCGCACGGATACTCGCCGGATACCGGCATGGCTACCATGTCGCCTCCCGCGCCTGGAAGGAACCAACGATGACCGACAAGATCGCCGCCGAGGAACAGCTGCTCGAGGAGGCCCGCGCCCGGGGCGCGGGCGCCACGCTCAAGGTCTACAGCAAGCTGTCGGGACCGGGCTGGCTGCAGAGCGCGATCACCCTGGGCGGCGGCTCGCTCGCGAGCGCCCTCTACCTCGGGGTCCTGTCGGGCTACCGCATGCTCTGGGTGCAGATCGTGGCCATGTTGCTCGGCGTGGTCATGCTCTCTGCGATCGGCTACGTGACCCTGAGCACCGGCGAGCGTCCCTTCGGCGCGATCTGCAAGCACATCAACCCGGTGCTCGGTTGGGGTTGGCTCGTCGCTGTGCTGATGGCCAACGTGGTCTGGGCCCTGCCGCAGTTCACGCTCGGGACGGCGTCGTTGCAGCAGAACCTCGCGCCGGGGATCGGCACCCTACCCTGCGTGCTGTTGATCTTCGCCCTGGCCACGACGGTCATCTGGTTCTACGACAGCGGGGCCAAGGGCATCCGCGTCTTCGAGTGGGTGCTCAAGGGCATGGTCGCGTTGATCGTGCTCTGCTTCTTCGGGGTCGTGGCGACCATGACCTTCTCGGAGGTGGGGCTGGAGTGGGGCGCGATCTTTGGTGGGCTCGTGCCCGACCTTTCGATGCTGCGCGCGCCGGCGCCCGAGTTCACGCCATTCCTGGACGCAAGCGCGGTGGGAGAGTGGTGGCGCGCGAAGATCGTCAGCCAGCAGCAGGACGTGATGATCGCCGCGGCGGCGACAGCGGTCGGCATCAACATGACCTTCCTGTTGCCCTACTCGATGCTGCGCAAGGGCTGGGGGCGCGCCCATCGCGGGTTGGCCACCTTCGACCTCGGCACGGGCCTCCTGATCCCCTTCGCGATCGCGACGAGTTGCGTCGTGATCGCGGCCGGGAGCCAGTTCCACACCAAGTACGACGCGGCCCTGCTCGACGACCCGGCCGCTGCGGTCAAGAACGACGGCTACCTCAAGGAGCTCGATGCCCGCCTGAAGCACGGCCTGGACGACGCCGCCTACGAGGCCGCCTCCGTCGCGCCAGCACTCGAGGAGACGTTGGGCGAGGAGGGCTTCGCCGCGCGCG
>JAQBVH010000114.1 GCA_027623615.1 Planctomycetota bacterium
CTACGTCGAGGTCGCCCGCGTCGATGCGGTCGGCGGCCAGTGCTGGTCGAGCCCGGCCCTGGCGGGGGAGCAGCTGTACGTGCGCAGCACCACCGAGGGCGTGCGCCTCGACTTGTCCAAGGCCGGCAAGTGACGAAACCGAGGGGGCGAGGTATCACGGGCCCATGCTCGTGATGCGCTTCCCCCTGATCGTGCTGCTCGCCGGGGCCCTGTACGCGCAGGACCTCGTGGTCGACGGCGTGGTGCGCCGGCCCTCGGGCGAGCCGGTCGCGGACGTCGAGGTCGTGGTGGTCAAGCAGGCCGATCGGATGTTCGATCCGGCCGAGGTCCTGACCGAGGCCTCCACCGATGCGGCGGGGGCGTTCTCGGTGACCCTCACCGCGGAGTGGCTCGCGCGGCCCGAGTACAAGCGCGTGCAGGCCATGCTGCTCGGACCCGAGGGCGGGTTGGCCGCGGTCCAGGTGGATCTCGAGAGCCTCCCGATCGGCGGGACCTGGAACCTCGAGCTGGCTCCCACCGAGCCCTGGACCCTGACCCTGCTCCAGGCGAACGGCGCACCAGCCGTGGGCATCGAGGTCGCACCCGACGCCATCGGCAACGACGAGAACTTCCAGGTCTGCCGGGTGCCGCTCGCGGTGCGTCCGCGGCTGGTCACGACCACCGACGCGGACGGGCGCGCGACCGTGACCCGCTGGACCCGCGCGCAGCTGGGCGTCGGGCTCTTCGTTCACCCCGACGGGATGCGCGAGCGACGCTGGCCGAACAAGCACTTCCGGGCGAACTGGCTGCCCGAGCGCGGGAGGAGTGCGAGCGCGTCGACGATCCACTACGGGCACCTGATCAACGGGTCCGAGACCTTCACGCTGCACGCCCGGGCCGAGATCGAGCTCCGCGCAGCGGTCGATCTCCCGGACGCGGCCGTCGGCCGGCCCATCACCGCGCGCGGTTTGGGCCCGGTCGGGGAGGACGACCAGGAGTTCGGCTGGGACATCAAGCTCGAGGCCCGCGTCCCGTCCGCCGGCCAGTCGGTGGTGGTGAGTGCTCCCGCGGGCTACCCCTCGTTCTCCATGACCTCCGAGCACCTGACGCTGCAGTTCACGCGAGTGGGGGAGCAGCCGCCCTTCGACGAGTGGTCGGTGAGCAACGCGGAGGCGGTCCCCGCGCGCGGCCGCGTCGTCGACGAGGAGACCGGTGAGGGCGTCGCCGGCGTTCAGGTCGAGCTCCACTGCTATCCCGTCAGCCACACCGTGACCACGGACACGAACGGGGACTACCGCTTCGATGCCAAGCGCCCCGCGGTCGGCCTCGAGCTGGTGATTCCGCCGGCGCCCTACCTGCCGGTCGACCCCTTCGTGGTCCAGCGCGGCGTGGAGATCACCGAGGAGATGACCGAGGTCAGCGTGCCGACGGTGCGGTTGGCCAAGAGAGGGCGGCGCGCGGTGGGAGTGGTGGTCGGGCCGGATGGGGTCGCGATCGAAGGAGCCCTCGTACGTTGCGAGGTGACCGGACCCGGGGCCCGCTTAGCGCAGCTGGTCTTCGGGGTGACCGACGCGCAGGGCACGTTCTCGTTCGGGATCCCGACCAGCGGCGCAGCCAACCTGACGGCGAGTCACGGCGGCGCGCGTACGAGCGCTTCCACGCCGGTGGGCGGCGAGCCGGTCGCGATGACCCTGACGCGCCTGACCGGGCTTGCCGGGCGAGTGTCCCGGGACGGCGGCGCGCCCGGTGAGGGATTGCAGGTCGAGGTGTGGTCAGCCTCGCCCGAGAACATGCTCGGCGGTGAGAAACGCCTCACCCTCGATGGGCAGGAGAGCGTGGACGTGGCCACGAACGGGGCCTTCACGGTGCCCGCTGCCCTCGACCTCGACCAGCGCTACTGCCTCGTGGTCCACGGGCCCGATGTCGAGTCGGTGCGCAGCTCCTTCCGCACGGCGCGGGAGTGGAGCGAGGGCGAGGTGTCCCTCGACGTGCGGCCGCTCGTGACCCTGCGTGGAACCGTCGCCGGAGCCGATGGCGAACCCCTCGCGGGCATGCGGGTCTTCGCCCGCGGCGGCACGACAGGAGCGGTGGAGACGCGCACGGACGAGCACGGCCATTTCACTCTGGACGGATTCCTTCCGGGCGGTGGCGTCGTGCTGGTCGAGGGACCCGACGGGCTCGTCGCCCAGCGGGTGGCTCCCGAGGAGGCGGCCACGATCCGGGTCGGCGGCGAGAGCCCTGCGCTCGAGATCCAGGACGCGAGCGACCGCGCCAAGGAGTTGACCCTCGCGCGCGAACTGCTGATCGAAGGGATCGAGGCCGAGGAGGAGAGCTACTTCACGCTGCGCCTGTTCGAGCAGCTCGCGCGGGTCGACCCGGCCGAGGCCCTGGCGCGGCTCGAGGCCAGCGGCCTGGACGACTTCCGCAGCAACATGGTGCGCCGCGCGATGATGGAGGGGCTGCGCACGAGCTCCTTCGACGAGGCCGTGGCCCTGACCGAGTCGATGACCTCCTCGGGCTTCGCCGCGCGAGCGTTCGTCGAGCTGGCCCATGCCTGCGAGGAACCAGGGCGTCGCCTCGCGCTCCTCGGGCAGGCCCTCGCCAACGCCCGCGCGGTGCAGGCCCCGGAGCACCGGCTCGTCGACCTCTCCCATGTGGCCGAGGCCTTGTTCGACTACGGCCATGTGGACCTGGCGCGCGAGATCCTGGTCGGCTCGATCCCGCTCGCGGACTCCCTGTCGGAAGAGGAGTGGTCAGGTTTCGCGCGCGCGGCGTTCGCGGAGGAGCTGGTGCACTTCGACTACGAGAACGCGATGCGCTTCGTGCAGGAGCTTCGCGGCAGGGACCGTGAACGGCACATCGGAAACATGGCCCACGAGCTGGCAGCAAGCGACCCTGCCAGGGCGGAAGAGCTGCTCGGGATCATTCCTCCGCGGGCGAGCTTCCGCGTCCATCGCTACGCGCCCCGCGTCTGCCACGACATGGCACCGGTGGACCTGGAACGGGCACTGAAGATCGCCGAGCGCCACGACCCCCACGGCTTCAGCCACGGGATGATCGCATCGGCCCTCGTCGGCACGGACCCGGCCAAGGCGCGCGAGGTGCTCGACGAGGCTTACCGCCGCTTGATCGAGGCCTCCGAGAGCCCGCGCGAGGTGCCCTACTTCACGGGCATCGGCGCCGCGGGCGCGGCCCTGCTGACCGTCTCCGAGCAGCTCGGACTCGAGCACCTGCCGGGCGACGTCGCCTGTGTCCTCGCCCTGCGCCAGTCCCGGCCGGCCCTGCGGCGCTTCCACGAGCAGGAGCAGGCCTATCAGGTCGACGGTCGCATCGCCTTCTACGTGGCGCGCTACGACCCGGAGCTGGCTCGCGCCCTGCTCGAGCCCTCGGCCGCCTGGCTCGCTGGTCACGACGGACAGCTCGACAGTGACTGGTCCGCCTTCTTCGCCGGCGCCGCGGTGGTCGACCCGGAGTGGGCCGCGGGCCTCGCCGCGCAGCATGGTGGCCTCGCCGTGCGCGTCGTCGCCGCGGTGCTCGGTCGCGAAGGCGAGGAGCGGCGCCGTTACGTGCAGGACGAGTACTTCCATCTGTGGATCCCCGGCAAGGAGGACCTGTGATCCCTCTCGCGCTTCTGACCTGTCTCATCGCCCAGAAACCGGAGTGGATCTACCTCGTCCCCTCCGACGGCGACGCGATGCAGCACCCGAGCCCCATGGCGCTACCGCTGCTGACCGAGCACACTGATGACCTGCTGCTCGCCTTCCAGCCCGATGGCTTCGCGCGCTACGGGGAGCTGCGCTACGGCGACTCCGATTCGCGGCGGGTGGCGCTGCTGGTGCTCGAGCCGGAGCGTGGCGAGGCGCAGCTCTACCTCGACCTCGATCGGGATCGCCTGCTCGAGGAGCACGAACGCGCGCCCCGGCAGGGTGACGCCTGGATCGTCGACCTGCCGGTGGAGACGCGCGACGAGGACGGACAGCTGGAGCTCGTCCCGCGCCGGGTGCGCTTCACCCTGGGCGAACGCGCGGGCGTGTTCTCGGCCTGCACGATGGGCTACCTGGAAGGCGCGGTGCAGCTAGGGGACGTGCGCGTTCCCGTACGCCGGGTCGATGGTGATGCGAACGGGTTCTTCACCGACCCGCGCGATCAGCTGTGGCTCGATCTCGACCAGGACGGGAGCTACTCACCCCTCAGCGAGCTGTGGCTCTACACGCCGCTGCTCGAACTGGCGGGCACGCGCTACGCCCTGCGCTCGGACCGGCTGGGAGAGGACCTCGAGGTCTCGGTCGTCGAAGGCACCGGTCACCTCGACCTGACCCTGGCCGTCACGGGCGGGGCGCAGAGCGTGCGTCGCCTCAACGCCTTGCTCGTCGGCCGGGACGGCAGCGCGGTCGGCATCCGCGCGCTCGGTGCGCCGGTGGAGGTCCCCGTGGGCGAGTATCGCCTGGGGATGATCACCCTGTCGCTCGTCGACCCGGACGGAGGCGCGGAGTGGAGCTTCGTGTTCTCGGAGCCGGTTGGGCGGCGGGAGCGCACCTGGTACACGCTGGAGAAGGGCGGGACCCTCTCCATCGAGGCCTTGGGGGAGCTCGAATTCCGCGAGGGTTTCGCGAGCGGACCGGAGGCACTGCAGCCGGGCGACCGGCTCATCGGCAATCCGGCCCTGTACACCCAGGACGGACTTCTGATCAACACGGCCTACCGGGGTCTCAGCGCGCCGCGCGGCCGCTACCACAGCATGAACGCCCAGGTCCGACTCGAGGCGCCGGACGGAACGGTCCTGGCGACGACCTCCTCGGGCTTTGGCTGAGGCACCTTCTGCCGGGCCGCCGTGCGCGTGCCGATCCTCTCCGTGCCCGATTCCGTCAAGCTCGTCGTCGAGTTCGAGACCGGCCCTCTGGCCGGCCTCTTGCGCTCCGAACGCGAGTACGACGTGGACTGATCAGTTCGTCCCGGTCACGTCCATCACGTAGGGCGTCGGCTCGTTGACCACGGCTACGCCCAGGTGCAGGGACTTGCCGATAGCGAGGGGCCAGGTGCCCGTGACGCTGGCGCCCGGGAAGTTCGCCTCCTCGTAGGCGATCAGGTTGCCGTCGTGGTCGACCACGTTGAGGGCGATGCGTGCGCTCGAGCTGAGGGGGTTGAGGCTGACGTTCACCTTGCAGGTCTGCGCGGCGTCGACCCGGAAGAAGTCGAACACGGTGGGCGCGATGTCGCCGCTGACCTCGTAGCGAATCCCGTAGTCGATCGCACCGGGCAGGTTGGCGGTGGTCGGGGTCTCGTTCGGCTCGATCTCGACGAAGGGGACCCCGTCGTCGTCGAGGATCGTCAAGAGCGTCGTGGTCTGGACGCCGAGGTTGGCGTCGCCGGCGTCGATCAGCTTGATCTGCAGGTACTCGTCCAGCTCACCGTCCAGGTCCTCGAACACGTTGACGTGCAGGTCGGTCGAGATCGCGCCCGCCGGGACCGTGACCTGGCCGGCGGCGGGGATGTCGTAGTCGCTGAAGGCTCCCAGCGTGCCCGCGGTCTCGAAGTGCACGACCACGTTCTGCTTCGACACGCGGTCGAGCTCGAGGCGGAACTTGAGGTTCTCGCTCTCCTCGAGGCGGTTGAGGCTGGTCGTGGTGAACTGGACGAAGACCTTGCTGCTGTCCGAGCCCTCGGTCACTCCCCCCGGGCTGCCCTGGGAGCAGGCGACGAGGGGCAGCAGCGTCAGGAGCGTCAGGAGCTCGCGCCCGGGGCGCAAGCTTCGGGCTGCCGCACCATCAGGTGCGCTGCGCGGGAACCTCGAGGCTCCCAAAGAGGCGTAGCGGGCCCCTGGGGGGCTCGCCAGCGCGGGGCCGTTGCGAGCGGCAGATGAGGGTGCGAGGTCTCTCATTGGAGGAAGGGCTGGAGTCCACGCCAGGTCCCTGGAGAGGGTAGTGGAATGCACCTCGAGGGTAACGGGAACATCGCCAGGTGGCCCAGGAGTGCCCAAGGCGCAGGTTCCCAGGCCTGGCCCGGATCCTTAACCTACGCGCGCAATGACCGCCTCCTACGAGAAGTCTGGTGACCTGCCCTGGGGCCGAATGGCCCTCGCGGTGGTCGGAGTGTTCCTGATCCTGCTGGTGGTGCAGTCGCTGCGCCATGACGGGGAGGAAGGGTTCACCTTGATGACGCACGTGCGACCCAAGGGCGCCGTGGACGATCTCTCGCCGATCGAATGGGAGGGCGAGCTGCCCACCGAGAAGGCGCGCTTCGTCGTGGTCGTGCGCGACCCCAAGATGAACGGGGTCGAGGGCGAGCTGGCCCGCAGCCCGTTCCTCGAGGACACGAGCTGGTCGATCCCCAAGGCGACGATGAAGAGCTGGACCCGCGTCAAGATCCGCGTGTACGTCGTCGACGATCCGGACAACATGTCCGACGAGTGGCGCAGGGAGGCCACGCTGCGCACCCCGGAGACGGTCGCCTGGAAGCGCGATTAGGCGACCCCGTTCGGGGCCGCCTACGCATCCTGCGGAGGCGTGAGGTGCGCTTGCACCCGCAGCCGAACACCTCGCGCACCGGTCTCCCTCACTGACGTGCAAGGGGCTGGGGCCCCGGGTGGACGCAGTGCAGCTGCTCGGCCTTCCGCGTCGGTGCAGCGGCACCCGACCAGCGCGAGGCCCAGGGGCAGCCCACCAGCCGGGGGATTCGATGCATGGCAAACAGGGGGAGGGGATGTGCCTCCGCCGCGGGGGGGGGCATTGTCCGAGATGCCCCAGAGGACCACCCGGTCTGGTTTCCTGGGCGGGCCGGGAGGCGCTCTTACGAACCTGACCGGATCCAGCTCCAGGACCCCTCTGGAGGACGCTCTCCCCCTCGCGCCGATTTCTGCCCAGAATCGGGAGCGCAGGGGTCGTCCGCGGGATGCCCCTGTCGACATGGCCATCTCCCTTCGCCACGAGGACCTGCTCGCGCACTCCGCGTTCCTGCGCAACCTGACCCGTCGTCTCGTCCACGACGAGGCCACCGCCGACGACGTGGCCCAGGAGACCTGGACCGCTGCGCTCGGCGCTCCGCCGCGCGGCACTGTTCGCCCGTGGCTCGCGGCGATCGCGCGCAACGCCGCCCGCAAGCGGCACCGCACGGACACGCGACGCCGGCTCCGTGAAGAGCGCGTGGCCCGGCCCGAAGCCCAGACGCACAGCGCGCAAGAACTCGAGGACGTGCTGCGCGCCGTGCTCGACCTCGACGAGCCCTTCCGTGAGACAGTCCTCCTGCGCTACTACGAAGGCCTCGACATCGAGGCGATCTCCAAACGCCAGTGCGTGCCCGCCGCCACCGTGCGCTCACGACTGGCGCGCGCCCGTGGTCGGCTGCGGGAGCGGTTGGATGAACGCTACGGCACGCGTCGTGCTTGGGTTGCGCTGCTTGCGCCCTACGCGGGCGAGGCCGGGCCCCTGGCCGCGGTCACACACCCGCGGGTGCTGGTCGTTCTTGCTGTCACCCTCCTGGTGTCGCTGGGCATTCTCGCGGCAGTGGAGTTCAGCGACGCGAAACCCAAGCCGGAGCCACCTGCAGGAGCAAGGCTGGTCGCTGGAGGCGCGCTCGAGGACGGGCCGGGCGCTGGGCCCACCGCAGTGGTAGTGCAACAAAGCGTGACCTCCCCCGTGGAGGCCGACGAACGCGTCGCAGTGAACCCGCGTTCGGGCGTCGCACGGGTCAGCGGTGTGGTCGTCGATCAGGTGGGCCACCCCCTGCCGAACGTCGAGGTTTTTCTCGGCGCGGTCGAGGACCCCTGGTCCGCGGAGGAGCCCTTCCAAGGACCCGCTGGCCTGCTCGGCCGCGCCGTGCGTGCGGATCGTCGTGGGGAGTTCACCTTCGAGCTCCCACGCGCCGGGCGGGTCTGCGCGCAAGCGCGCTACGAGGATCCGTACGCGATCCAGCAACCGACCACGATGACGTGGCTCGAGGCGCCGCAGAAGGACCTGCGGCTGGTGATCAAGCGCGCGCCGACCGCGCAGATCGAGGTCGCGGTTCACGACGCGCGCACCGGCGAGGACCTGTCGCTCTTCGCCGTCGTA
>JAQBVH010000115.1 GCA_027623615.1 Planctomycetota bacterium
AGAGCTCCCGCTTCACCCGACGCCTGCATGCCGGAGTCCTCGCAGACCTTCAACTAGCGAACAAGAAGGGCGCCAAGCGCTGGCAGGAGGCGGTCATGCGCGGGGAGTTCGACCCGGACGCCTGTGCCCGCGACCTGATCGACGGGGGCGTGCCGGATCCGGATGATCCGCGAGTCCTCGAGCGGGCCGGGCGGTTGCAGCGGGACCTTCTCATGATGCCCTTCCAGCGTGGCATGCGTGGTGCGGGCCGCAGGGCCCGGATGAACACACGCAAGGGAATGGCCTACGTGCTCGCGAACGTGATTGCGATCACCGTCTACAGCCTCGTGTTGGTGGCGATCATGATCCTCGTCCGCGTAAACTACGGATTCAGCTTCGACACGGTGATCGACTCGTTCCTGGACATCTTCCGCTAGGAGTTCGGGCCACAGGTGCAAACTCCTAGCTGCCGCACCGTCGGGAGCGGCGCCAAACAACGCACACGCCTACGAAGGAGGCGTAGGCGGCCCCAACGGGGCCGCCTAGCCGATCTCACCCCCGAGCCCTAGATGACCGACTCGCAAAGCGCCGACCGCAGCCTGTTCTCGCTGGCCCAGATCCAGCACCTGATGCGCGTCGAGTTCAACCGCGCACAGCGCTATGACTATCCGATCGTCTGCATGATGATCGCCGTCGATCGCCTGGGGCACCTGCGCGACCTCTATGGGTACGACGCCAAGGAAGAGATCGTCGAGGGCGTGGTCGGTCTGTTGAAGACGAATACACGCAGCTCGGACTTCTTGGGTCGGTTGGCCGACGACCGGCTGCTTGCGGTCGTGCCGCACACGCCCCCCGAGGGGGCGCAGGTCCTGGCAGGCCGGCTGTTGTCCGGAGCGCGCAATCTTCAGTTCGCGGGTGACGGCCGCTCGATCCAGGTCACGCTCTCGATCGGCGCCTCCCACAACTCCGGCGGCGCGACCCTGTTCTTCGACGCGATGCTCGTCTCCGCCGAGGACGCCCTCGCCGACGCCAGCGGCGCTGGCGGCGATCGCTGCGAGTTGATCGATCCTGGCGCCATGAACGAATGAGGGTCCTGCTCGCGGACGACGAGGTCACGATCTTCGTGACCCTGCGCGACGCCCTCGAGGACGCTGGTCACGAGGTACTCGGGGCTACCGACACCCGCTCTGCCCTCGCCTTGCTCGAAGCCGACCCGCCCCCCGAGGTCGTGGTCACCGACGTGCGCATGCCCGGTGAGGGTGGCATGGCGGTGCTCGAACGCGCGGTCGCCCTGGACCCGGACCGGCCGGTGATCCTGATGACCGGCTATGCAACGGTCGACAACGTGGTCGACGCGCTGCGCCTCGGCGCCGTCGACTACGTCACCAAGCCCTTCCGCAACGAGGCGCTCGTGCGGCGCATCGAGACCCTGGCCAAGGTGCGCGACCTCGAGGCGGAGAACGCCGCCCTCAAGGCGGAGCTCGAGAAGGTCCAGGGCTTCGAGAACGTAATCGGTGCCTCGCCCGGGATGCACAAGGTCTTCGAGCGCGTGCGCACGGTGGCGCCGACCGAGGCCACGGTGCTGATCGAGGGCGAGAGCGGCACGGGCAAGGAGCGCATCGCCCTCGCGGTCCACGAGCTCTCCTCTCGCAGCGGTGGCCCCTTCGTGGCGATCTCCTGCGCGGCCCTGCCCGAGAACCTCCTGGAGGCGGAGCTCTTCGGTCACGAGAAGGGCGCCTTCACCGACGCGAAGAAGGGGCGCCGCGGTCGCTTCGAGCTCGCGAGCGGCGGCACGATCTTCCTCGACGACATCGACGACATGCCCCTGGCGGTGCAGGTCAAGCTCCTGCGCGTGCTCCAGGAGCGGCAGCTCGAGCGGCTGGGCGGAGAGGAGACGCTCGAGGTCGACATTCGCGTCGTCGTGGCGACCAAGCGTCCGTTGCGCCAGATGGTCCAGGAGCAGAACTTCCGCGAGGACCTCTTCTATCGGGTCAACGTCGTGCCGATCCAGCTGCCAGCTCTCCGAGAGCGCGAGGGGGACGTACCCCTGCTCGTACAGCACATGGTCGGGCGCTACGGCGCCGGCAAGCGCTACAAGGTCGGGCGCAGCACGATGGCGATGCTCGAGCGCTACCCCTGGCCGGGCAACGTACGCGAGCTCGAGAACGCGGTGCAGCGCGCCATCGCCCTCGCCGGCGACAGCCTGGAGCTGTCTGCCGAGAATCTATTGCCGTCCGATCCCCGTTGGCGCGGCGCTACCGAGGTCCCCGAGAAGGTCGAGCCATTGCGCGACGTGCTCAAGACGGCCGAGAGGGCGCACCTGCTCCGTGCCCTCGAGCTGTGCGGCGGGCACCGCTCCCAGACTGCGGATGCCCTCGGCATCTCACGCAAGGTCCTCTGGGAGAAGATGCGCGACCACGACATCGAGGCTCCGGACAAGTGAAGTCGCTCGCGCGGGTTCAGTTCGCACCGGGCACGGTGATCATCGGGGACCTGCACCTCGACCTGTTCGACCCGGACCACCCGGCGCCTTTCGCAGCCTGGTGCCGGCGCCTCGACGCGCCGCGGCTCGTGATCCTGGGGGACCTGTTCGAGTTCTGGGTCGGCCGCAAGCAGCTGCGGGTGGCGGGTGCGCGCGACGTCATGGCGGCCATGTCGGAGCTCGCTGCGCGCGGCACGACCATCGACGTGCTCTGGGGCAACCGTGACTTCCTGCTCGACCGTCACTTCGAGCGTGCGAGCAGCGCGCGGGTGCACCGCAACGGATTGCTCGGCGAGCACGCAGGCGGACCGACCCTCGTCCTTCACGGAGACGAGCTGTGCACCCTCGACGTGGGATACCAGCGCTTCAAGCGCATTGCGCGCGCGGCGCCGACCCGGTGGCTCGCCACGCACTTGCCCTTCGAGCGCCAGAAGAAGATCGCCGCCGGGCTGCGGTCGCAGTCCGTGCGTTCCGTGGCCGCCAAGGCCGTGCCGACCAAGTCGATGCAGGCGAGCGCTGCCGACCAGGCCGCTCGGAGCGCCGGAGCGTCCGTGCTTGTCTGCGGCCACGCCCACGTCTTCCGCGACGAGCCGCTGCCCAGCGGCGCGCGCTGGAAGGTCATCGACGGTTGGGAGGGGGAGCGCGACGCGCTGGTGCTCGAGGAGGATGGCGGCTGGAACGTACGCGCCTCTCGCTCCCTCGCGCCGGTCTTGGAGTGACCCCAGGGCCTCGGAACCCTGGCTGCCCGACGAGCAGGCCGCGACGGCGCGGCGAACGCGCGAGCCCAGGGAGGCAGCTCTGGCAGCGGAGTAGGGATGCGGCCAGCCTCGGGAGGCTGGGTCGGCGGACAGGCTCGGAAAGCGAGGGGCTGAGATTCCATCGAGCCTCAGAGGGCTCCAGGGGCGACCAGAACCGGCGCGCTGCGGCGCGCCATTGACCGCCACTTCTTGCCCCGTACCCTGTCCGCCTTCGATGATCATCGCGATCGATGGACCGGCGGCCTCGGGCAAGAGCACGGTGGCCCAAAGGGTGGCCGCTGCCCTGGGTGTGCGCTTCCTGGACACGGGTTCGATGTACCGCGCGGTCACGTGGCGCGTCCAGGTTCGCGACCTCGACGTGAGCGACGAGGACGCCTGCGGTGCCGTCGCCGAAGGCCTCGAGCTGACCTTCGATGCCGCGGGTCGGATTCAACTCGACGGCGAGCCGGGCGAGCCGCACATCCGCTCGGCCGAAGTCAACAGGGACGTGTCGGTGGTCGCGGCGCACCCGCGCGTGCGCCGCGCAGTGGTCGCCATGCAGCGCGCGATTGCTCGGGGCTACTCGGTCGTCGCCGAAGGGCGCGATACGACGACCATCGTGTTCCCCGAGGCGGAGCACAAGTTCTTCCTGATCGCCAGCCCTCTCGAGCGCGCACGGCGGCGCGCGGAGCAGGAGGGCGCCCCCGAGCGCACGGCCCAGTACGTGCGCGACCTCGCGCGACGGGACGAGCTCGACTCGACCCGGGCGGATTCACCCCTGCGCGAGGCGGAGGACGCCATGCGCATCGATACGGACGGGCGCACGGTGGACGAGGTCGTCACCCAGGTCCTCGAGCACATCGGCCGGTGAGCGAACCGACCCGATCCCTGCCTGGCAAGGGCCTCGTCTGGCGCCTGATCATGGCCGTCTCCCACGTGCTCTACACCGTGGTGTGGCCCACCCGCGTCAAGGGTCGAGAGCACGTGCCCCGGGAGGGGGCGGCGTTGATTGCCGCCAACCACCAGTCCGTGCTCGACATCCCCCTGATTGCCAAGGCAGCCCACCACCGGCATGTGGTCTTCGTCGCCCGCGCGACCCTGACGCAATCGAAGGTCCTGGCGTTCGTGCTACAGGAGTGTCGAGCGATCCTGATCGATCGGGACAAGGGGGACCGGGCCGCCCTGCGCGCGATGGTCGAGGTCCTCGAGGCTGGTGGGATCATCGTGATCTTCCCCGAGGGCACGCGCACGGAGGACGGGAGCCTCGGACACCCCAAGAAGGGGGCCCTGCTGGCGGCCCGCCAGGCCAAGGTGCCGATCATTCCCTGCGCCCTGGACGGTTCCTACAAGGCCTGGCCCCGGAAGCGGCGCTTCCCACGGCCGGGAAGGATCCAGATCACCTTTGGCGAGCCCGTGCCCCCCAACTCCGAGGCCCTCACGGCCACCTGGACTCAGATACGGGCCATCCTTGAGCCGGCACCCGCCGATCCAGAGTCGCCAACGGAACAGGTCGCCACCGATTGACGGGGGGGGGCCAGGTCCACACACTTGTCGCCTCGATACTCCCGCCGGTCCCCTGGGGCCGGTGAGCCGCGCAACGGGGCATGGCCCAGGAGTCTCGGGCCCCGGGCCGCGCTGTTGCGGTCTGCGTGGGCCGGTCCCTGAGTACCCCGCATCACCATCCCAATATGGCAGTTTCCTCCCGTCGGGTCCGTCAGTACGAGCTGGACCCCGAGGATCTGGAGCGACAGCTCGACGCCGCACTGGACGGCATGACTCCGGACGATCTCGAGCAGAGCCTCGGCGATTCGATCAAGGACGTCGTCCCCGGACAGATCGTCATCGCCAAGGTCGACACCGTGGACGAGCGCACTGGCCTCGTCATCATGGATGTCGGTGGCAAGTCCGAAGGCACGATCACCCTCTCGGAGTTCGGTGACGAGCTCCCGCAGCCCGGCCAGGAGTTCGAGGTCTACTTCGAGGGCCTGGACGAGTACGACATGTCGGTGCTGTCCAAGCGCCGCGCCGATCGTCTGCGCTCCTGGGAGCGCGTCTCCCAGAAGTACAACGAGGGCGACGAGGTCCAGGGCATCTGCCAGCGCAAGATCAAGGGCGGCCTGCTCGTCGACGTCGAAGGCGTCAACGTCTTCTTGCCCGCCAGTCAGGTCAACCTGCGCCGCACGCACGAGATCAGTGACTTCATCGGCGAGCCCGTTCGGGCCCGGATCATCAAGATCGATCCGGAGCGCATGAACATCGTCGTCTCGCGCCGCCGTCTCCTCGAGGAGGAGCGTCAGAAGCAGAAGGAGACCCTGCTCGCCGACATCGCCGAGGAGCAGATCCGCACCGGCGTGGTCAAGAACATCGCCGACTTCGGGGTGTTCGTCGACCTGGGCGGCATCGATGGCCTACTGCACATCACCGACATGTCCTGGGGCCGCATCTCGCACCCCTCGGAGATGGTCGAGCTCGATCAGGAGATCGAGGTCAAGGTGCTGCGCGTCGACTTCGACCGCGAGCGCATTGCGCTGGGCCTCAAGCAGAAGCAGGCCAGCCCCTGGGAGGGCATCGAAGCCCGCTACCCGGTCGGCTCCAAGCACACCGGCAACGTGGTCAACATCATGTCCTACGGCGCCTTCGTGAAGCTCGAAGAGGGCATCGAAGGTCTGGTCCACATCTCCGAGATGTCCTGGACCCGCCGCGTGAACCACCCCTCGGAGCTGGTCAAGACCGCCGATGAGGTCGACGTGGTCGTGCTCGAGTTCAACCATCAGAAGCAGGAGATCTCGCTCGGCATGAAGCAAGCCGAGATGAACCCCTGGGACATGGTCGACGAGCACTACCCTATTGGCACGATCATCGAAGGCACCGTCCGCAACCTCACCTCCTACGGCGCGTTCGTGGAGATCGAGGAGGGCATCGACGGCCTCCTGCACGTCTCTGACATGAGCTGGACCAAGAAGGTCAGCCACCCGTCCGAGATGGTCAAGAAGGGTGACGAGCTGCAGTGCGTGGTCCTCTCCGTCGACAAGGAGAAGAAGCGCATCGCTCTCGGCAAGAAGCAGCTCAGCCCCGACCCGTGGAGTGAGCTGATCCCGAACAACTACCACGTCGGCGACCTGCTCTCTGGCTACGTCACGAAGATCACCAACTTCGGTGTGTTCGTGAAGCTCGAGGACGACCTCGAGGGCCTGCTGCACATCTCCGAGCTGACCGACGACCGCGACGCCAAGCCCGAAGACCTGCTCCAGCCTGGTCAGAAGGTCGAGGTGCGCGTCATCCGCGTCGACACCGACGAGCGCAAGATCGGCCTGTCCTACGTCCACTCCGACTTCGAGGAGAACGAGAACCTGGCCCCGATCGACCCCTCGACGATCGTCATCGACGACACGATGGAGGACCCCGGCCCGACTGTTGCGAAGGCTCCCAACGCCGACGCCGCCGCCGCGGAGGCCCCGGCCGCTGAGGCACCGGCGGAGGAACCTGCGGCCGCCGAGGCCCCTGCTGAGGAAGCCCCCGCTGGGGAAGCATCTGCTGGCGAAGCACCTGCTGAGGAGGCCCCGGCCGCCGAGGACGCTCCCGCCAAAGAGGAGAAGCCCGAATAGTCTGCCTGGACCGGCTCCGGCCGGCCCGGGCACGTGAACCTCGCGGGGGGCGGATCGCTCGATCCGCCCCCCGCGTTGCTTGAGCACCACCTCCTGCTTTCCAGGCCCGCCCCGATGGACAGCTGCGGGAGAAACCCCGACCCTTGGAAGGAGTAGCCCTGGCTCCCGCTCTGTCGCCATGCTCCGCGTCCTCGTACCCAGCCTGCTCCTCGCCCTCAGCCTCGCTGGGTGCCAGTCCTCGAGCCGTAGCCGGATCACCCCGGTTCCGCCGCGGACGATCGAGGGCATCGCGTCGCGCTACCAGCCCATGTTCGCGGCCCTGCGCGGTGCGGTGATCGAGCACGAGGACGCGGTCGCGCGTCGAATCGCGAGCAACCTGCGCGCGCGCCTGAGCGCCGACGCAGCCCGCGACGAGGACGCACGCGTCCAGGATGCGCAGGCCTTGCTCGAGGGCTTCGACCGGATCCTCAAGGGCCGGGCCCTGATCGAGACCCTGGACCTCGAGCTGCGCGTGCGGGCGCTCGAGGGCCAGCCGGCCGTGCAGGTCCTGCTCGCGGCGCGCACGAAGAGCCGCTCCCGGCTCGAGCTCCGGACCGGCGGCGCGACCCTGCGCATCCACCGCATCTCGCTGACCCCCGAAGGCAAGGAGAGCCGCGCCGTGCGCCGCACCGCGATGGGCAACTTGGCATCCCTCGTGCTGGACGAGGGCTGGCTCGAGGTGCCCCTGGCGATCTACGCGACGACGATCCCCTCGAACTGCCTGGCCGCGCGCACCCACTGGACCCTCGACCTCTTGGCGGGTGAGATCCTCGAGGAGGGACGACCCTACCCCGCCCAGGATGTCCATGTCTCGGGTGAGGAGCGCGTCGACCTGGCCGCCTTCCTGCCGAACAGCGTGGTCGAACCCGCGCATCTGGCGGCGTACGTGTGCCGCCCGGAGGTTGCCCTGGCGCCGATCCTCGAGCGCACCGTGCGCATCGCACCGGAGCATCGGGAAGAGGCCCTCGATCTGTTGACCCCGATGACGGTAAGCATGGTCGACGAGCAGCTCGCCAAGCTGGTCCCGACCTATCGCTGGCTGTCGCGCACCAACGCCCCCGGCCGGGACCCGCGGGCGTGGAAGGCCTGGCTGGAACATCGAGCAGAGGTCCGGGCGCAGCAAGGCTCGCGGTAGCGGCGGGCAGCGAGTTCTCACCCGACCCTGGC
>JAQBVH010000116.1 GCA_027623615.1 Planctomycetota bacterium
CGGGTGCACCTGCCCGCGGTGGACTGGAACGGGCGCGAGTGGTGCGTGCAGGTCACGGGAAACGGCCAGCGTCCGGATCGCGTGCGTTGGCATCTGCTGAGCCGCACGGGTGAGGATCCATGGCAGCGTCACGCCGTGAGAGAACAGCATGTCTGGCGGGATCTGGTGGGCCCGGTGGCCGACGCGCAGGGTCTGCGCCTGGCGGCCGCGGCCGAGGATTCCGCCGGCAAGCGATGGATGCTGGTGCGTTTCACCGACGCGGCCCAACCGCCGGTGGTCACGCCACTGCCGGCCGCGCCGGCGGATCGCACGCTGCCGATGCCGGCGGATTGATCACTCGCCGAACTGGATGCCCTGGGCCAGCGGCAGGTCCGCGCCCCAGTTGATGGTGCAGGTTTGCCGCCGCATGTACTGCTTCCAGCTGTCGCTGCCGGACTCGCGACCGCCGCCCGTGTCCTTTTCGCCACCGAAGGCGCCGCCGATCTCGGCGCCCGAGGTGCCGATGTTGACGTTGGCGATGCCGCAGTCGGAGCCGATGGCTGAGAGGAAGCGCTCAGCCTTGCGGACGTCCGTGGTGAAGATCGCGCTCGACAGGCCCTGGGGCACGCCGTTGTGCAGCGCGACCGCCTCGTCCATGTCCTTGAAGGGGATCAGGTAGAGCAGCGGCGCGAAGGTCTCGGACTGCACCGTCTTGTAGTCGTTCCTGGCGATCATGATCGCCGGAGCGACGAAGTGGCCGCCCTCGCAGCCCTCCGGCTGGACACGCTCGCCGCCGCGCAGCAGCACGCCGCCCTCCGCCTTGCAGGCCGCGATCGAGCGCTCCATGTTCGCGACCGCAGCCTCGTCGATCAGGGGACCGCAGAGCGTTCCCTCGTCCATCGGGTTGCCGATGCTGATGTCGTCGTAGGCGCGCACAAGGCGCTCCTTGACCTCCTCGAACATGTCCTGGTGCACGAGCAGGCGGCGCGTCGTGGTGCAGCGCTGACCCGCGGTGCCCACCGCGCCGAACAGGGTGGCCGGCAGGACCATGTTCATGTCGGCGTCGTCCATGACGATCAGGCCGTTGTTGCCGCCGCACTCGAGGATCGTGCGACCGAAGCGACCGGCGACCTTGCCCGCCACGTACTTGCCGATCTCGCTCGAGCCCGTGAACGAGATCAGGGGCATGCGCTCGTCGTCCAGCATGCGCCCGGCGACCTCCTCGTTGCTGCCGATCACCAGGGACGCGAGGGCGCCGAAGCCCTCGGCCTCGAGCACCGGCCGCACCACGTTGATGATCCCGATCGCGCAGAGCGGGGTCTTCGGGCTCGGCTTCCACACGACGCTGTCGCCGCAGGTCCACGCGAGGGCCGAGTTCCAGGCCCAGACCGCCATCGGGAAGTTGAACGCCGTCATCACCCCGACGGTCCCCAGCGGGTGCCACTGCTCCTTCATCGAGTGACCCGGACGCTCCGAGGGCATCGTCAACCCGTAGAGCTGACGCGATAGCCCCGTCGCGAAGTCGGCGATGTCGATACACTCCTGCACCTCGCCCCAACCCTCCTGGGCGATCTTGCCCATCTCGAGCGCGATCAACTTTCCGAGCTGGTCCTTCTTCGCCCGCAGCGCGTCCCCCACCCTGCGCACGATGTCACCGCGCGCGGGGCCCGGGATGGCACGCCAGCGGCCGAAGGCCTCACGGGCTGCGTCGACGACCTGGTCGTACTCCGCCGCGGTCGCCTGGGTCACGCTGGCTATGCGCTCGCCGGTCGCCGGGTTGAAGGTGTCGAGGCTGGCGCCGGTGGTGGCGAGCCACTCGCCGGCGTAGGCGCCGGAGTTCTGATCGGCGATGCCGAGGTCCGCGAGGAAATCCATGGGGCTCTGAGGGGCAGATCGAAGGAGGGTCGAATTCGGGATTTGGCGCAGCAGGATAGCGCCCGCGCCTGCGCACCGTCAGGTGCGGAGCTGACAACCCTGCGGACTGTCAGGGGTGCTCTGCCGAGAACACTTCGTGGCGACGGAGGCGCCCGCGACACCGCGTCTGGGCTACCCTCGAGTCATGCAGCTGTGGATCCGGTTGCGCCGCCTGGCGACCCCGCTCCGCCGCCGGGAGGAGTGGGTCTCCCTGGCGGTGTGGGTCGTGGCCGTGGCGCTGCTGGAGACTGCTGGACCCCACTCGCCCAGCGATGCGATCGATGGCCTGCTCCTGGCGGGCTTGATCGCCCTGGCGATGGCCACCCTGCGCGCCCATGCCACCCACCGCCTGCGCTGGGTCGGGGTGGTGCGGCGCAGCCTGCGCTCGTGCGGAGGGCTCCTGCGCCGCTTCGACACCGAGCTCGGGGTCGACTTCCGGCGCACTCCGCGCCTGCGGCGCGGCACCCCGCCGCCCGTCCTCATCGCCACCCTGCTCGCGGCCAGCCTGCTGGGTGGCGCGACCCTCGCGGCGCCGCTGCTACCCGAGGGCCTGCGCGTCCTCTCCCAGCACGCCTTCGTCCCGTACCTCGTCGTGCTCGGGGCCCTGTGGATCGCGCTGGGGATGGGCATCGTGATGGGCGTTATGATGCCGATCGTCGCGCTCCACGACCGGCTCGCCGGCGTCCTCGAACCAGGTGCGCGGCGCAAGCGCGTAGCCCTGCTCTCAGCCGCGACCATCGGCCCGGTGCTGCTCGTCGCCCTGCTCGTGCCCGCCGGCTACGCAGCGTGGGGCGCGGCGACGATCTTCCTGATCACGTCCGCCACGGTCGCGCTGTGCCCCGTGCGCTATGAGCTGCTCTGGCTGGACAAGGCGGGCGAGCGCCGCTCGATGACCTGGAGGCGCTACACCGGCCTCGGCTCCCTGGTCCTGACCTGCTTCGCGCTCCTACCCTTGATGGTGGGCCTGGGCGACCAGTGGCTCGGCGAGGGCTTCGACGCGACGAGCCTGCCGATGACGCGCATCCTCGCGCGGGCCTTCGCCTGGAGCTGCCTGATCCTCTCCGGCACGCTATTGGTCCAGCTCTACGGGTTCATCCAGCGGGCGGTCCTGTTCGAGCGCGCGCGTCGCTCACGCCCCACGGCGCGCCTGGTGGGCGAGGTCACGCCCGAGGACGAGGACGTCGTGCGCGGCATGGGTTGGCAACTCGCGGGCGACGACGCACGGGCGGGCGAGGTGCGCGTCACCTTCGCCGAGGACGCCGCGCCCTCCGACCCGCTCTTCGGGCCGACCCTGCCGGCCCAGGTCCCACCTGGCTGGCTGACCGAGCCAGACTCTCCGCGGCGCCTGGCGCGCAAGCGCGTGCAGGACCTGCGCCGGCGTGTGGTGCGCGGGGTCGCGCGGGCGATGAAGGCCGTCTCTGGGCGCAAGTTCGAGCAAGGCACGGGCTTCTGGGTCACCCCGCACCTTTGGTTCTCCAAGGGACTGACCCGGGACAGCTGCGAGGGTCAGTCCGTCGACGGCGACCCGATCATCGAAGAGCGCCTCGGCCTGCCCTGGGAGCGGCGCATGACCTGGGAGGCGCGGGCGTACCTCTGCGAGGTGCTCACCGCGCTCCAGATCGACCTGATCTTCGTCGAGGACGGGGTCGGGGCGCGCCGCTTCACCCAGCTGTTGCGCACCCTGTTCGAGGTGGTCGACACCCACGGCGCGCGTCCCCTCGAGGAGCGTCAGGTCTCCCTGGTACCGGGCGTGAGGGTCCTGATCCAGGACGACGCGGGCCTCGAGCGCCCCCTCGGCCGCAAGGGCTTCCCTGAGCCGGACTACTCCGACCTGGGCCGGGCACGGCTCCTGCTCGTCTTCCGGGACCGGGGTGGGCACGAGGAGCGCGAGGAGACCCCCCAGGACGTTCGGGACCGACCGCTGGTGCTCGCCCCCGTTTGATGAGCCGACGCCCCTGGTTGGTTGGCCCTCGCGCCGATATCCTCCCTGCCCGAAATGGCTGAAGAGAAGATCGTCTACCAGGTCCAGGACCTGCACAAGTTCTACGACCAGCGTGAGATTCTGAAGGGGATCACGCTGTCGTTCCTCGAGAGGGCCAAGATCGGCTTGATCGGTCTGAACGGTTCTGGGAAGTCCACGCTCCTGCGCATCATCGCGGGGAAGGACCCGGACTTCGAGGGCATCGCCAAGCCCGTCGGGGATTGCACGATCGGCTACCTCGAACAGGAGCCGCCCCTCGCGGAGGACAAGACCGTCGGCGAGAACATCGACATCGCCGTCAATCACCTGCGCGAGACCGAGGCGCGCTACCTCGAGGTCATGACCCTCATGGGCGAGGCCGAGGGCGCGGAGCTCGAGAAGCTGTCGGCGGAGTACGACCACCTGCAGCACGACATGGACACCAAGGGCATCTGGGACCTGGACGCCCGCCTGAAGCAGGCGGCCAACGCCTTGCAGGTGCCGCCCATGGACCGCGACGTGGCGACCCTCTCCGGAGGGGAGCGCCGCCGCGTGGCCCTGTGTCAGCTGTTGCTCGAGCACCCGGACATGCTCCTCCTCGACGAGCCCACCAACCACCTCGACGCGGACTCGATCGCCTGGCTCGAGGGCCACCTGGCCGAGTACGTGGGCCTGGTCATCCTGGTCACCCACGACCGCTACTTCCTCGACAACGTCGTCGGCTGGATGCTCGAGATCGAGCGCGGCAAGGGCAAGCCCTACAAGGGCAACTACACCGAGTACCTGACCCAGAAGGAGCGCGAGCTCAGCCACCGCAAGTCCTCGGAGGCCAAGCGCGAGAAGGCGCTGAAGGCGGAGCTGGAGTGGGTGCGCAGCACCCCCGCCGCGCGCATGAAGAAGTCCAAGGCGCGCATGAAGGCGTACGAGGACCTCAGGAACCAGAAGCTCGAGGACCAGCTCGATTCGGTCGAGCTGCGCATCCCGCCCGGACCTCGTCTGGGCGACAAGGTGCTCGAGATCCGAGACCTCAAGAAGAGCTACGGGGAGCGAGTGCTGTTCGAGGGCTTGACCTTCGACGTCCCCCCCGGCGGCAAGCTCGGCGTGATCGGGGCCAACGGCGTGGGCAAGTCCACCCTGATGAAGATCATCATGGGCATGGAGACCCAGGACGAAGGCGAGTTCAGCCTGGGCTCCACGGTCAAGATCAGCTTCGTCGACCAGTCGCGCACGATCCTCAACGACGACCAGACCGTCTGGCAGAACATCACCGAGGGCAACGAGCAGCTGCCCTTCGGCAGCACCACGATTGATTCGCGCGCCTACGTCGCGCGCTTCAACTTCAAGGGCGAAGACCAGCAGCGTCCCCTGGGCCAGTGCTCGGGCGGGATGCGCAACCGGGTCCTGCTCGCGAAGATGCTGCGCGAGCCGGCCAACCTGATCATCCTCGACGAGCCCACCAACGACCTGGACCTCGATACCCTGCGCGTGCTCGAGGAGGCGATCCTGAACTACGCCGGCTCGATGATCTGCGTCACGCACGACCGCTACTTCCTGAACCGGATCTCGACCCACATCCTGGCCTTCGAGGGTGACCGCGTCGTCTTCCACCACGGGGACTACGAGTCGTACAAGGAGTGGAAGCGCAGCCAGGGTCAGGACATCGACGCCCGCAGCGGCCCCCACCGCAAGTTCGGTCGTGACTGATCCGGACCTCGCTCCGGAGCCCGATCTGGCCGTGGCCCGCGCGATCGTCGCGGGCTACGGCTCACAGGACCCGGCGCAGCTCGAGCTGCGCGTGCGCATCCTCGATTGGATCGAGGCGCACCCGGGCGACGCGCACCGGCGCACCTGCTTGGCCGGGCACCTGACGGCCTCGACGCTCCTGTGGGATGCGGCGGGCGAGCGCGTGCTCCTGCACCACCATCGCAAGCTCGACCGCTGGCTGCAGTTCGGTGGGCACTGCGACGGGGACGCCAACCTGCGCGGCGTCGCCTGGCGCGAGACGGTCGAGGAGAGCGGCATCGAGCCGGCGTGGTTCTCGCCGGGGCCCGTGGACCTCGACATCCACCCGATCCCCGGGCGCGGGGAGGAGCCGGAGCACCTGCATCTCGACGTGCGCTACCTGGCGCGCGCCCCGCGGGGGGCCATGCCGGCCTGCTCGCAGGAGTCGAAGGAGCTGCGCTGGCTGCGGCCGGACGAGGCCCGGGGGCTGGGGGTCGATGGGTCCGTGGCGCGGCTGCTCGATCTGGGTCCGCTGGGCTGAGGCCGGGGCCATCCCGGGGCCGATCCCGCGGCCCTTCCCACGCTGGGACCCGCCCTGGTCCCCCCCACTCCCAGAGACTGGACCGCGGGGCCTGCGGTGGCGGCCGGATCCGGAGATCTGTGTCCGGACGCCCATACTCACCCACATCCTCCGACCAGGCGGCAGGGAAGCTCTTAGGCTTGGGCGGGCGGACTCTCCCAGTCCCCCCTTCAGGGCCTTCAGAGGCTTCCCCATGCTGCTCACCTCGATCCTCCTCGCAGCCCCCGCGCTGCCCGCTTCTCTCCCGCTCCCCGCTCCCCACGGTGATCTGCGGATCACCGAGTTCCTGGCCGACAACAACGGCGGGCACCTGGACGAGGACGGGGAGGACTCCGATTGGATCGAGATCACGAACGTGGGCGTCTCCGCCGCGGACCTCGCCGGCTGGCATCTGACCGACGACCTGGCGGACCTGACGAAGTGGACCTTCCCCACCCAGGCGCTCGCGTCCGGCGCGCGGATCGTCGTCTTCGCCTCGGACAAGGACCGCGCGGTGCCCGGGTCCGAGCTGCACACGAACTTCAAGCTGACCGCGAGCGGGGAGCCGCTCGCCCTGGTCCAGCCCGACCTGACGATCAGCAGCGCCTACCAGCCCACGTTCCCCCAGCAGCTCGAGAACATCTCGTACGGCCTACGCGACAGCGCCGCGGAGGAGGGCTACTTCAGCCCGCCCACGCCGGGCGCTCCGAACGGCGACACCTTCGCCTCGCTCAGCCCGGTCGAGTTCTCGGAGCCGCGTGGCCTCAAGAGCGCTCCGTTCAGCCTGATCCTGAGCCACCCCGAGCCTGGCGCCAGCCTGCTGTACACCCTCGACGGTGACGATCCGTCGCTCTCGGGCACCCCCTACGTCGCGCCGATCCCGATCACCGCGACCACGATCGTGCGCGCCGTCGCGACCAAGCCCGTGCACACGGACTCGCCGCCGGTCACCTTCAGCTATCTGTTCCCCGCCGATGTTCTGATCCAGTCCGACTCGGGCGCCGTGGGCAAGGGCTTCCACCCGCAGTGGATCGAGGACGACGGCACGAACTGGAACCTGGGCGGCACGCGACCGGGGGCCTGGTACGGGATGGACCAGGTCGTGCTCGGACAGCACACCAACCAGGAGCTGCTCGACGGGCTGGCCGCCTTGCCCTCGGTCTCGTTGACCCTGCCCGAGGAGGACTGGTTCGGGAATGGTGACGTGGGCGAGACGCCCGGCATCTACTGCAACTCCTTCGACGCGGGTGATTTCTGGGACCGCCCCGGCTCGGCGGAGTGGATCGACCCCTCCGGCGGCCCCGAGTTCCAGGTCAACTGCGGCATCGCCATCCAGGGCGGGTCGTCGACCAACCTCGCGATTCGCAACCAGCTCTCGATCGCGATGAAGTTCCGCGAGGAGCTGGGCGTCTCCAAGCTGCCCTTCGCGGCCTTCGGAGATCGCGGCCTGCAGGAGTACGACCTCCTGATCCTCGACGCGGGCAGCCAGCTCTCCCCCAACGGGCCCGGCGGAGCGAACCAGAAGGTGCACGCCATGGGCCTGCGGGACCAGTTCATGTCCGACCTGCAGCACGAGTTCGGCGCGCTCTCGCCGGCTGGCACCTTCGTGCACCTGTACCTGAACGGGCTGTACTGGGGCGTCTACAACCTGCACGAGCGCATCGACGACAACCACTCGTCCGCCTACCAGGGCGGCGAGCCCGAGGAGTACGACTGGATCCGCGAGGGCCAGGTACGCGAGGGCAACGGCAACGACTGGGACGATCCCCAGCCTGGTCTGTGGGACACCGCAGTCGAGATCGCCAAGAACGGCGTCACCCCCGGGGATCTGTGGCAG
>JAQBVH010000117.1 GCA_027623615.1 Planctomycetota bacterium
GAATGACAGCCCTGCGCCATCCGCGGCTCCGCGGACCGATCGTCCCGAGGAGCCGCGTTCGTGGGGCGCTTGCGCTGCCGCGAATGTAGATCCCCGATGAAGGCGAGGCCAAAGGCTGTCGATTCCTGGTCCCGCCGTGTTGCGCTGCTAATCTCTTGGCCCCCGTAACCTCGCGCCGCGATCGGCGCCGCGCCGCTCTCAGCCATGACTCAAGATCTTCCTCGAAATCAGAGCGTCACCTGGCGCCAGTTAGGCGCCGCCACCTTCCTCCTGCTCCCTCTGCTCGCTGGCTGCGGCAAGGAGGACCACCAGGTCCTCTACTTCAGCGCGATCCCGGACGCCAACAAGGCGGACCTGAAGGAGAAGTACGACCAGATCGCGGCGCACCTGTCCAAGGAGCTCGGCGTGACCGTCGAGTACAAGCCCTCGGCTAAGTACAGCGCGTCGGTGGAGGCGTTCAAGAACGGCGACATTCAGCTCGCGTGGTTCGGTGGCGTGACGGGCGTCCAGGCCCGGGACGGCGTCGAGGGGGCGCTGGCGATCGCTCAGGGCCAAGTCGACCCGAAGTACTACAGCTACTTCATCGCACACAAGGACTCCGGGGTCGAACCCAGCGACACCTTCCCCATGAGCTTGGAGGGCAAGAGCTTCATGTTCGGCTCGCCGGACTCGACGTCCGGCCGCGTGATGCCCGAGTACCACATCCGCCTCAACACGGATCGGGAACCGGAGCAGTTCTTCGGCCACAAGAACCGCTACTCGGGCGGACACGACCTGACCGCGAAGGCCGTGGAGAGCGGCAGCGTCGACGCCGGCGTCCTGAGCTACAAGAAGTACGACTCGATGGTGGCAGGCGGCGAGCTCGACCCGGAGGTCTGCCGCATCGTCTGGCGCACGCCCGACTACCCCGACTACAACTGGACCGCCCATCCGATGATCGACGAGATGTTCGGAGAGGGGTTCATCACCAAGCTCCAAGGGGCCCTGGTCGCGATCAAGGAGAAGGAGCTGCTGGAGGCCCTGCTGCGCCCGGAGGGGCTGATCCCCGCCAAGAACGGCGACTTCGACATGATCGCCGACACGCTGAAAGATCTCGGCCTGGGTCGCTAGAGACCGGTCGTGAGCCCGATCTTCCAACTCAAGGGGGCGGCCGTCGAGTACGACGGTCGCCTCGCTCTCGGCCCGGTCGACCTGTCGATCGAGGCTGGGGAGGCGGTCACGATCGTTGGGCCCAGCGGGTCGGGCAAGACGACCCTGCTACGACTGCTGAACGGCACCCTGCGGCCGACGCGTGGCGAGGTGCTCGCGATGGGTCGACCCATGAGCGAGCGCACCGCATCCGAGCTGCGCGCACTGCGCGCCCATATAGGGTTCGTGCATCAGGATCACGCGCTCGTGCCGATCCTGCGCGCTGGACAGAACGTGATCGCTGGTTGCTTGGGACAGCGCGGCTTCTGGTCCTCGGCGCGGGCGATCCTCTGGCCCCAGCGGGTCGACCTCGAACGCGCCCACTCGCTCCTCGAGCGGGTGGGGATCGGCGAGAAGCTCTTCCAGCGCACGGACACCCTCTCGGGGGGACAACAGCAGCGCGTCGCGATTGCGCGGGCCCTGTTCCAGGATCCCCAGGCGCTCCTTGCCGACGAGCCGGTGGCCTCGGTCGACCCGGCCCGCGGTCGAGCTCTGCTCGAGCTGATGACCGACCTGGCGATAGAGCGAGACCTCACCCTGGTTGCCAGCCTGCACGACCTCTCGTTGGCCCGCGCACTCTTCCCGCGCTTGATCGGCCTGCGCGCGGGGCAGGTCGAGATCGACGACGCCCCCGACAACATCGCCGAGGCGACCTTCCAGGACCTCTATTCTCTCGAGGGCCTGCGCGGGGGCGAGGTTGGTTGAGCCCCGGCCGCTGCCCTTCGGCGCCCGCACCCTGACCGTCCTCGCGTTGATGGTCCTGGGAGCGGTCGCTGCTTGGCAACTGCGCCTCACGCCCAGCGGCCTCGTTCCCCAAGAGGGCGGCTGGAAGCTGACTCGCGAGTTCCTCGGCGCGGCCTTGCCGCGCCCGCTGGACTACGAGGGATCCTCCTCACCCCACTGGGACCCCTTCCTCCTGAAGGTCGGCAAGTCCCTCCTGCGCACTCTGGCCTTCGCCATCGCGGCGATGAGCCTGGCCTTGCTGGTCGGCCTGCCCCTCGGATTCCTCGCGTCCGACTCCTGGTGGCGGCCCGAGGCCTTCGGCGGCGGACGCCTCGCGCCGATCGCCCGACCGCTGCAAGTGCTGATTCGGACCTGGATCGCGCTGATGCGCTCGGTGCACGAGCTGCTCTGGGCCGTGCTCTTCCTCGCCGCCATGGGCCTGAACACGATGGCGGCGGTCGTCGCGATCGCCATCCCCTACGGGGGCACCCTGGCGAAGGTCTTCTCGGAAATGCTCGACGAGGCGCCGCGTACGACGACCGAGGCGTTCCGAGGCATCGGCGCTTCCCCCTTCGCGGCCTACCTCTTCGGCCTGTTCCCCCGCGCCCTCCCAGACCTCAGTGCCTACGCCTTCTATCGCTTCGAGTGCGCCGTGCGCTCGTCGGCCGTGCTGGGATTCTTCGGGTACACGACGATTGGCTACCACCTGGAGCTGTCGTTCTCGGACGCGAACTTCCGCGAGGTCTGGACCTACCTGTACGCGCTGCTGTGCTGCGTGCTGCTGCTCGAGGCCTGGAGCACCGCGCTGCGCCGGAGGCTGGTCGGTTGAGCACCGTAGCCGCGACCTGGGACGAGATCCGTTCCCTACACCAGGCGAGGCCGCGCAGCCTGCTCCTGCGGGGCACCATGCTGTTCTTCGGGCTCGCGGTCGTCGCGGTCTGGCTCTCGGGGGAGATCGAGGTTGGCGACCTGTTCACGGAGCGCCGTCGCCGAAACCTCATGCGCTTCCTGACGATCGAGGCCGTGCCCTTTCCCATGCGCGAGGAGGGCGCTGCGACCCTCCCGGTCTTCTGGATCTGGGTAAGCGGGATCTGGGCCGATCGCGGGGCGGCGGCGACGCTCTCGACCCTGTGGCTCGCCCTGGCTGCGATCGTGCTCGCCGCGGGGTTCGGCACACTGATCTCGCCCCTGGCGGCGCGCACCCTCGCGACGCCGCAGCCCTACCTGCTCGAGGATCGGAAGCGGCGCGGCCCGTGGATGCTCGTCAGCGGCGGATCACGCCTGGTCTGCGCGAGCATGCGCGCCATGCCCGAGTACGTCCTGGCCTTCTTCCTGGTGAACCTTCTGCCGTTCACCGCGTGGCCCGCGGTGCTGGCGCTGGCGCTGCACAACGGCGGCATCCTGGGGCGCCTTTACGGGGACACGATCGAGAACCTCGACCCCCAGCCCCTGCGCGCCTGGAGCATGCTCGGCGGCCAGCGAGCGGCCTTGGCCAGCCTGGCGGCCATCCCCTCGGCGGTCCCCCGCTACCTGCTCTACTTCTTCTACCGGTTCGAGACCTGTGTGCGGGAAGCAACGGTGCTGGGCATGCTCGGCGTTGCATCCCTCGGCTCGGAGGTGGTCGAGGTACAGGCGAGCCACTTCTACGACGAGTTGATCTTGCTCATCGCCTTCGGCGTCGGCATCGTGCTGCTCGGCGACCTCGCCTCGCATCTGGCACGGGGCTGGATCCGCCGCGCCGGTTGAACGCCGCACCCCCCTGCCGTCCATGAGCGAACCCGTCATCGCCATCCGGAACCTGGTCAAGCGCTATGGCCGGGTCGAGGCCCTGCGCAAGGTCAGCGTGGACGTCCCTCCGGGCCCCGTCGGCTTGCTCGGTCCCAACGGGGCCGGCAAGACAACGCTGATCAAGCTCCTGCTCGGTCTGCTCGAGCCCACGGAGGGCGAGGCCATGATCGCCGGCTGCGATCCGAGCAAGAAGGCCGACCGCATCGAGGTGCGCAAGCGCATCGGGTACATGCCCGAAGGCGACTGCCTGCTGCCGAACACGACCGGGGTCGAGCTGGTCACAACCCTGGGCCGCCTGACCGGGCTGACCCGGGACGACGCGCTCGCGCGCACCCACGAGGTGCTCGACTACGTCGAGCTCGACGAGGCCCGCTACCGCCCGGTCAACGAGTTCTCGACGGGCATGAAGCAGCGCATGAAGCTGGCCCAGGCGCTGGTGCATGACCCTGAGATCCTGCTGCTCGACGAGCCGACCAACGGCCTCGACCCCAAGGGCCGCCGCGAGATGCTCGCCCTCATCGACGACCTCGGTCGTAAGCAGGGCAAGAACATCCTGCTCTGCTCGCACCTCCTGCACGACGTGGAGCTCACCTGCGACCACGTGCTGGTGATGAACAAGGGCGAGGTGGTCGAGACCGGGAACGTGGCGGAGATGACCAAGGAGGACGGTCTCAGCCTGACCGTCACCGTCGACGGTGATGCGGCCCTTCTACGCAAGACCCTGGTCGCGAGCGGCCTCGGCGTCGAGGACCGCGGAGACAAGCTGCTGGTCCAGCTCGGCCCTGAAGCGGAGGACGCGGATCAGGTCTTCCTGGCCGCCGCCGAGGCGGGCGTGGCCCTGACCGGGGTCGAGCCCGTCAAGTCCAGCCTCGAGCAGGTCTTCCTGCGCGCGGTGGGCGCCACCGCAGGCGTCGCAACGGAACAGACCAAGGAGGAGCTCGCGTGAAGGCCAGCACCCACACCGACGTCTATCGCCCGTTCGTGGGCGAGCTGAAGTCGCACCCGCGGCGCGCGCTCGTGCTGGCCCGGGCAGGGATCCGCGTCAGCTTCAAGCGCAAGCTGCCCGCCTTGATCCTGTTCAGCCCCCTGGCGATTGCCTGCATCGTGATGTGCTTCCGGGTGCACTTCATGTTCACGCTCGCCGAGCAGGTCTCGGGCACACCGAACGGCCCCGAGGCGGCCATGATGGTCACACAGATCCAGGCCTTGCTCGGGGACGTGGTTCAGAACATCTTCCAGTTCGTCCAGCAGTCGAGCTGGTTCGTCCTGATCGTGATGGCCTGGTACGGCTCCGGGCAGATCGCCGAGGATCAGCGCGTCGGTGCGAACCTGCTCTACTTCTCGCGCCCCCTCAGCCGGCTCGAGTACCTGGGTGGCAAATTCCTGACCGTGTTCTGGTTCGGGTTCCTGGCGATGGTCCTGCCTTGCCTCTTGATCTGCATGGTGGCGACCTTTGCCTCGCCGGAGTGGAGCTTCCTCAAGGAGGAGTGGGACGCGATCCTGAACTCCATCCTCTTCGGGGTGCTCTGGGTCAGCACGATCGCGATCTTCGTGCTCGCGATCTCGAGCCTGACCTCGCGCAAGACCTACGCCCTGGTCGGCTCCGCGGGGATCGTGTTCGGCACGCGCGCCCTGTCCCAGCTGCTCAGCGGACTGATGGACGATGCGCGACCGAGCATCCTCAACCTCTTCCAGAACATGGAGCGCGTCGGCGAGGTCCTGTTCGACGTCACCCTCATTCGCGGCCGCGCGATCAGCGTCGAGGCATCCTTGGCGGTGATCGTCCTGATCTGGGTGGTCTCCCTCTACGTGGTCACCGAACGCATCCGCAGGATGGAGGTGGTCGCGTGAGCGTCATCGTTCAGGCTCGAGAGCTGGGCCGCTGGTACGGCGAGGTGGTCGGGCTCAACGATCTCTCGGTCGACATCTCCCCAGGCATCACCGGCCTGATCGGGCCCAACGGCGCGGGGAAGTCGACCTTCATGAAGATGCTGGTCGGCGAACTGCGCCCCTCCCGCGGAACAGTGCAGGTCCTCGGTCACGACCCCTTCGCCAATCGGGAGCTCTACAGTCAGCTCGGCTTCTGCCCGCAGCAGGACGCCCTCTACGACCACATGTCCGGTCACGAGTTCGTGGCCTTCTGCATGCGCATGGCCGGCTTCCGCAAGCGCGAGGCGCAGGAGCGGGCCGAGGAGGCGCTGCGCCGCGTGGACCTGACCGACGTCATGCACCGGCGCTGCGGCGGTTACTCGAAGGGCATGCGTCAACGCACCCGCCTGGCCCAGTCGATCGCCCACGCGCCCAAGCTGTTGATCGCCGACGAGCCCTTGACCGGCCTCGATCCTGTCGCGCGCCTACACACCCTCGAGCTGTTCCGGGAGCTGGCCGCGGCGGGGACCAGCATCCTGCTCTCGAGCCACGTGCTGCACGAGGTCCAGAGCCTGACCGAGGCGATCGTGCTCATTCACCGCGGGCGCCTCCTGGCCCAGGGCACCGTGCCCGACATTCGCAAGCTGCTCTCGCGCATCCCGCGCCGCGTGATCCTGCGCGCGCGAGAACCCCGGCGGCTGGCGGAGGCGGCCCTGGCCCTCGATCACGTCGACAGCCTGAGCTTCACCCTCGACGGCGAGGGGCTGGCCATCGAGACCCGGGACCTGGAGGGGCTCTGTCGCTGGCTGCCCGCCAAGGCGAGCGAGTTGCGCGCCGGCATCCGAAGCCTGGAGAGCTCCGATGCGAGCCTCGAGGCGGTCTTCGACTACCTGGTGGACTGATGAGCTTTCTCAGCACGACCTGGCTGATGTTCACCACGTACCTGGGCGCGACCGCGCGCTCGAAGCGGATGATCATCTGCATGCTGCTCGTCCTCACCGTGCCGCTGGCGGCGCTGCTGCCGCCCGCCCACGTGGAGGCGGAGAAGGCGGTCTACATGATCGGACTCTTCTACCTGCTCCAGGTGGTTGCGCCGATCGTTGGGCTGATCGCGAGCGCCGGCGTCCTCAGCGACGAGGTCGAGAACCGCACGATCACCTACGTGTTCACGCGTCCGGTACCGCGCGCGGCGCTGCTGCTCGGCCGCTACCTGTGTGTCCTGGTCCTCGTCAGCGCCCTCATGGCCATCGCGGCCATCTCGGTCTCCAGCGTCGCCCCGACCCGCAGCGCGACCCCGGCCCTCGCAGACGGCCAGGCCTCGCGCCTCCTGCTGGCCGCCATCCTGGGCGGCGCAAGCTACTCCCTGCTGCTCGCGGGGCTGAGCGTGTTCTTCAAGCGCGCCATGGTGATCGGGATCTTCTACCTGGTCGCGATGGAGGTCTTCCTGGCCCTCGTGCCCGGGTCGGCCCAGAAGATGAGCATCCAGTACTACCTGCGCGGCATCTACACGAACCTCGGCGCCGTGGAGAACCAGTGGCTGCGGGACGGACCCGAAATGCTCGCGGGGACCGAATTCTCGACGCCGACCGAGCTTGTCGTGCGCCTGATGCTCTTCCTGGCGTTCCTCTTCGGCGTGAGCGTCTGGGGCCTCAGGCGGCGCCAGTTCGTGCTCACCTCCTGAGGTATTCGCTGGTGCGGATCAGGGCGTCGCGACCGTCCGCCCCGACCCCATAGGTCCGGACGACGAGCCTGTCCGGACTCTCGAGGGTGATCACGCTGCGTCCGCGCACGCCGGCCTCTTCCCCGGACAGGCGCACGCCCCGCGCCAGGCTCCCGCGGCCCTCGAGCAGGCTCATGCGATCGGAGAGGTCCGAGAGCCAGAGGGCCTGCCACGCGTCACGCGACGGGTCGTAGCCGAGGTGCCCGGTGCTGCGCACCTGCGCCTCGCGCACGAGTAGGTCGAGGTCCAGGCGCAGGAACCGTCCGCCATGCACCAATGACAACGCCGCCGCCCCCCCGCCGACCGCCGAGCCTTCCGACGCGGTGATCGTCACGTCCCACGCGCCGACCAGGGAGGCGAGGGTCCGGTGGACCTCGCCGGTCAGCTCCCCGACGGGGACGGGCGACTCACCGTCGACCCCGATGCCGATTGGTTCGACTCCGTGGGTCGGCTCTGGCGAGGACAGACAGGCGGTGCAGAGCAGCATCGTGGCAAGAGGGACAGCACGCATCGTTCGGCCAGCGTAGCGGCGTGGCCACGCGCGGGGACAGGGGTGTCCAGGTGTCATCCTCCAAAAGGACACCCCGCCGCGAGCGCCCCTCCTGATGCCTCCAGGGCAGGATTCGCCGATTGGCACGCCCTGTGC
>JAQBVH010000118.1 GCA_027623615.1 Planctomycetota bacterium
TGCAAGCCCTCACGCTCGAGCCTCGCCAACAGGAAGCGGTCGACCTCACCGGCGGGCCAGTCCTCGTTCGCGACGGCAGGCACGCCAGGGTCAGCGATTGGGCGCAGCGCCCAGCCCGCGCTCTCGTCACCCGTGCCGTCCCCGTGGACAGCAGGAGCGAGAACCAGGGCGAGGGCGATGACTGCGGACATGCCCTGGTTCTAGCATGGGCGGCCTTCCCGCTCCGAAAACGTTCTCGCCATGAGCTCCCCCCGCATCGTCACCCTGCTGCCTTCCGCCACCGAGATCGTGTGTGCCCTCGGCGCCAGGGAGAACCTGGTCGGTCGCTCCCACGAGTGCGACTTCCCCCAGGGCGTCAGCGCGCTGCCCGTGTTGACCAGCTCGCGCGTCAGCTTCGCGGGGCTCAGCGGCCAGATCGACGCGGACGTGCGCAGCCTCCTGAAGTCGGCGCTCGCGGTGTACGAGGTCGACGTCGACGGCCTGGAACGCGCGGCGCCCGAGGTGATCGTGACCCAGGACCTCTGCGACGTCTGCGCGGTCAGCCTGCACGACGTGCAAGCGGCGGTCGCCGAGCTGAACTCCGGCGCGCGGGTCATCAGCCTCGCGCCGACGAGGCTCGAGGACGTGTGGGCTGACCTGACGCGCGTGGGCGCGGCGATCGGGCGCGAGGAGGAAGCGCGCGCCGCCATCGCAGACATCGAGGCCCGCGTGGCGGCCATTGCCGCGCGCGCGGCTGCGGCGGGCTCACGCCCCTCGGTCCTGACCATCGAGTGGATCGACCCGGTCATGGTCGGCGGGACCTGGATGCCCCAGCTCGTCGACCTCGCCGGCGGCACGCCGCTGGTCACGCAGCCGGGCGAGCACGCGCCGACCCTCAGCGAAGCCGCCCTCGCGGAGCTCGCGCCGGAGGTCGTGCTGGTCAAGCCCTGCGGCTACGAGCTCGCGCGCTCCCGCAAGGAGCTGCCCGCCCTGCGCGAGCGGCTCCAACGCCTCGATTGGCCCGCGTGGAAGAACGGCCGCGTCTGGCTCGCGGACGGCAACGCCTTCTTCAACCGCCCCGGCCCGCGCCTGGTGGAGTCCCTGGAGATCATGGCGGCGTGTGTCCATCCAGAGGTCTTCGCGGACTTCGCGGAGCAGCACGGGGCGAGCTTCGAGCCAATCCAGTAGGCCGCAGCGGCCGTTTGGGCGCGAGATCCCGGAATCCTCCAAGTCTGCCGCCCTCCGCACCCGATGGGCCCGTCGCGCACGTGTTGAAGGAGGAGGAACTTCATGCTGCTCTCTGCCCCCGCCGGGATCATCGGCGGATTGGGAATCGTTTGGATGGGCTACATGCTGGCCCACATCACCGCTCACCGAGTGAGCGCCGCGCACGTCGAGGCTGGGCTGCGCCACGCCCGCGGCGGACGGGCCGCAGCCGTTGCGTTCGGGTCCGCAGCCATGCTGCTCCCCACCGGAGGAGCACCCGCTCGACTGCACACAGACCTCGTCGCAGGAGGTCAGGTCCGCCTCCAGCCAGCGCTCCTCGTCGGGCTCGGGCTCGCCGGCGCGGAGCTGTCCACCGTGGCGGCCATCACCCTCGGAGCCGCCCGGCCCGCGGCGCTCCTGCTCGGGCTGATCGTGCTTGGTGGGTCCGGGGCGATCAGCATTCTGGCCAGGCGTTCCGCAGCCATCTCTGCCGTTGCCCGATGGGTCGCTGGATGGAGCGCGGTCGTCGTCGGGGCACACCTGGCCACCTCGGGGTTCGCCCTGCTGCCAGGCATGCTGCCGTCCATGGGGAGCAACACGCTCTGGAGTCGTGGGCTGGCAGCCGTGCTCTTCGGCGCAGGGTTGACCTTCACGCTCGGGAATGGCGCTCTCGTTGCGGCGGTGGCCGTCGCAGCCACCGCTGGTGGCGTGATCGGCGCGCCGCTCGCAGCGGCCTGCCTCGTTGGTGTCCGGGTCGGGACCGGTTGCGCTCCGCTCACGCAGCTGGCGCGCTCCACTGGCGATGCGCGGCGAGCCGCGCTCGGCTCCGCGGCGCTAGCGTTCTTCCAGGGCGGGATGGGGCTGCTGGTCCTCGCGATCGGACTCCCCATGCTGACCAACACCAGCCCCGCGCCGGTCGGGCCCGCGCTCGCCCTGTTCGGGTTCGAGGTGGCCTTCCTCGTCGGTTCGACCCTGGCATGTCTGCCCTTCCTCGCACCGCTCGTCGCCGCCCTGGACGACCGGGTCGACGAGGGCAAGTCCGACGGTCCTTTCACGACGGGACTGTCGCCGGTGGCCGCGCTGTCCCTGCACGATCAGTCGCTGGAGCTGAAGCGCCTCGCCCGTCACCAGGCCAAGGCCATCCTGGCAGAGAAGGGAGTGACCGGCTTCCGGATGGAGGTCGACCTCGCAGCCGCGCAGGCGATGGTCGACACCTCGCGCGCGCAGGCGAAGCGCCTGCTCGAGGACTCGCTGCCCGCGAGCACCGCGGCGGCAGTCCTCGCCGCTCGAGAGCTCGAGCTGCTCCCCGACCTGATCGCCCAGCTCGCTGAGCTCGAGCACGATCGGTTGGGATGGTTGATCGCCGCGCACGATCGCCTCGCCGTACGGCTGCGGGACGCGGAGTTCACCTGTCTGCACCTGATCCAGGACATGCTCGGCGCCGGGGCGGATCCTGGCGGCCACGCCGACCATGCGGCGCTGGTCCTCGATCAGAAGCTGCTGGACGTCGAGCAAGAGACCATGGCTGCGGTCGCCGTGGGTCGGCTCGAACCGGACCGGGCCCTGGCCGTGATCTGGCGCGCCGGTCGCCTGCGACGTCTCGCCCAGGTCGTGGTGGAGTCGGTCGAGCCGCGCGCCGCTGAGGGGAAGCGGGACGCGGCATGATCGTGTCCTAGCGCCCCTCGACTCAGGGAGCAAAGTCCCTGGCCCGGTAGTCCGAGGACCGCTCGTGCGAGACCAGGAGCGCTCCTGTCTCGCGTTGAGAACATGACGGACGGCACAAGCGAGCATCGCAAGAACCCTTGCCGGTTCGGGGGGCTTGGATGATCCTGCGATAAGCCCGTTTCTTCCGGGCGCCCTGCCAACACCATGTTCAGCATGACACGAATTGGGCCCCTCCAGGTCCTAGCGATCGCGTCGGGCCTCACGGCTTGCGGAGGAGAAACCCTCGCCGCTACCCACGACCCCGAGGACGTCATTCCGCCGTCGGTCATTCTCATCTCCCTCGACACCCTGCGCGCGGGGCACATGAGCCTCCATGGCTACGACCGGGAGACGACCCCCTACCTCGAGCGGTTCGCCGAGGAGTGCCTGGTCTTCGACCAAGCAACCAGCGTCGCGCCCTGGACCCTGATCTCCCACGCCACGATGTTGACGGGCCTCTACCCCGAGCAGCACGGGGTGGTCGACGACAACCTGGCCCTCAACCCGCTGACCCCGCTGATTGCCGAGACCTTGAAGGACTACGGCTATCGCACCTACGGCTTCTACAGGCCGGGTTTCCTCGGCCCACGGCACGGCGAGGACCGCGGCTTCGAGGTCTTCGAGCCGCACGTGGAGCTCCCGGAGGCCGAGGAGAACATGGTGAAGCTGCTCGAGATGAACGTCGAGCAGCCGTTCTTCCTCTTCCTGCACCTGTTCGACATCCACGGCGATCACCTCCGAAGCCCGAAGAGCCTCAAGTACGACCCGCCTCCTCCGTACGACAGGCTCTTCCAGGAGGACGCCCGAGAGAAGCAGGTGGAGGTCGACTACATCAAGGCCAACGCCGGCCTGATCCAGCTCGACCCGCCCCAGCTCGAGGCGATGATCAGCATGTACGACGGGAAGATCCGCTACGTCGACGACACCCTGGAGCGATGGATCGAGGGGTGGCGGGATGCAGGCGCCCTCGACAACACGCTCGTGATCATCACCTCGGACCATGGGGAGTCTTTGGGCCAACGAGGCGGGCTCATCTCCGGGCACGGTCGCATGTGGCAGGACGCCCTCCATATTCCACTCATCGTGCGCTTCCCGGACGGCTATCGCGCGGGAGAGCACGAGCAAGGACTCGTGTCCCTGGTCGATGTCGTGCCCACGATCCTCGAGACCGTGCGCCTCGATGCGGATCCGCGGATGCCGGGTGTGAGCCTGCGCGGCGAGCACCTGCCCGACCGGGTCGTCGGTGCGTTCCGCCCTCCCTTCCACGCCCGTCTACGATTCCCCTGGAAGCTGCGCGGTACCAAGGGAGATGCGACCAGCCTCCACAACCTCGAGACCGACCCTCACGAGCTCGACCGGGTTGTGAACAAGGAGCTCTTCTTCGAGATCACGGAGGACCTCGAGCGCTCTTTCCAGCAAGTGCTCGAGGGCTGCGCCCCCCTCGACGCCCCTCCCATTCCGGCCATCGAGATGAGCCAGGAGACGCGGGCGGAGCTCAATGCCCTGGGATACGGGGGCGGCGACGGCGAGTGAGGGCGCTGCGGCGGGAGAGGTCAACGCCCCTCCAGCACCTCGATCTCCTGGAACACCGGCGCCGGTCCCCAGGTCGCGACGCCGACGCGGGTACGGCCCGGGATCGGGTCGATCGAGACGCGCGGCAGCAGCTCGACGCCGTCGAGCGAGGCCTTGGCCCAGCCGCGCCAGACCGTGAAGAGCAGCTCGCGCCCGTCCTCGACCTCGGCGAGCTCGATCGGGTCGCTCTCGTAGACCAGGCGATCGTAGCGCTCGAGGCGCGCGGAGACCTTGCCGCCGCTCGGGACGAGGATCAGGTTCCAGCCCGAGAGCCCGTCCGTCTTGCCCTCGCCCTGCACGGTGACGAGCACCTTCGGCGCGTCCGTTCCGGCGAAGGCCACGCGCACCTGGACCGCGTCGCCGAGCTTCTTGGTGACGCTGTCCTTGATCCACAGGAGGTTCGAGGGCGAGTCCTTCGGGAACCCGGGCCGCACCGTCCACTGGCGCCAGGCGACGCCGCGGTCGGTCTCCGTTCCGGCGAAGGCCTTGTTGCGCGCCTTGAAACCACCGACCTCGATCTCGGCCTTCGAGCGCAGCGCGCGGTGGTCGAGGGTCACGAGCCGCTTCCAGTAGCGCGGCTCGAGCACCTCGGGCCGCAGGCCCACGGGGTCCGGCGGGCCATTGTCGTCCTCGAAGACCAGGGGCGACCCGTCGGTGTTCGAGAGCGCCAGGATCAGCCCCGCGTCTCCGAACTGGTTGCGGATCTTGACCAGCAGCTTGTTGCGGCCCGCCTTCAGCGAGATCGGGAGTCGGTGCGCGTCCGGCAGGTCCACGAACGGACCGCGCCAGCGCTCGGTCGAGCCGTTGATGCCGCGCGAGCGGTAGGAGCCCGCGCGCACGTCGTTCACGAAGATGGCCACGTCGTCGTCCGCCCGCACGTGCGCGAACGCCTCGACGTCCGCGTCGACGGTGATGTGGGACAGGGCATAGATCGCCGAGCGGTCGTCGCCGTAGGGCTGGTAGTCGAAGCGCAACCAGCCGCTCGGGCGCAGCTCGACGTTCTTGTGGGTCGCGGTGCGCTGCCAGCTCGGCCACGGATCCTGCCAGACCACCTGCGTCACGTCGTCGCGGCTCGAGCGCAGGGTGCGCGGCTTCTTGGCGAAGTCCACCTCGAGCTCGGGCGGGAAGACGTGCGCCAGGGGATCCGCGCTTGCTGCGAAGAACGGGCCGATCACCTTCCAGTCGAAGACGACGCCCAGGTCGGCGCGCAGCTGCTCGCAGGCCGCCAGCTCATCGCGCTTGGCCTGGCGGATCAGCTCCCGGGCGACGAGGTCGCGCGGCAGGGGCGAGCCCGGCCGGTCCGCGTAGGCGTCGCGGAAGGGCTCGAGGTCCTCGAGGTCGTAGGCCTCGGACTCCTCGAAGAGCTGGCGCCTGTCCGCCTCGACCAGCGGGAAGCGGTAGCGCACCAGGTCGTCGAACACCTGCGGGCCGAAGGCGCGGCCCAGGTAGTAGGCGAGCCCGCGCGCGATCTGGGGTTCGCGCCCGTCCGACACCCGCGCGGTCCGGTACTCGCGGAAGAACCTGCGCAGGCCGCTCCAGTCGTGTTGGCTCTTGCCGACCTTGGCGTAGCGTTCCAGGAACGAGAGGAAGAAGCCGGCGCTCGGCCCGTAGTTCTGGATGCGCCAGTACTCGAGATCGCGCGCCAGGTAGAAGTCCTCGAACTGGCGCAGGTTGCCCGCGAACGAGTGCTGCGCGTCCCCGTCCCGGTCGAGCGCCTCGTAGGCGTAGGCCGCGCCCAGGTTGGCCAGGCCCTCGCGGTGCCCCGCGAAGATCGGTCGCGTGTCGTCGATGCAGTGGGTCAGCTCGTGATACAGCAGCCCCGTGTCGACCTGCGTCGGCCGCGCGGGGCTCGGCTGCGCGCTCCCGATGTCGATGATCTTGCCGCCGCCGACCCCGCCGCCGAAGTCCCACAGCTCCTTGAAGTAGACGGTGACCCGGTCGCCCTTGGGGTTGGGTTTGCGACCGAACAGGTCGGTCAGGAAGACATAGGCCAGATCGAAGTTCAGCTTCGAGTCGTCCGGGATCCGGTGGACCAGCTCGCGCGGGCCGATGTAGAGGAACTCGTGGCTGCGCGCGACCTCGGTGCGCGCCCAGGCGGGGTGCTTGCGGATGGCCTCGACCTGATCGAGCTGATCCTGCGGAACGTCTTTCAGGTGCAGGGCGCCCACCTCCTCGAGCCGCGTCTGCGCGCGGTCGTACAGCTCGACCCCATCGACCCGGCGCAGCTTGCGGTAGAGGGCCAGGGCCACGGGCCGCTTGCCGGCGCCCGCCAGGCGCTCCGCGCGCGCGAACAGCTCCTCGGTCCGGCCGTACTGCTCGACGTCGGCGTCGACCTGGGCCGCCTCGTCCTTGGTCAGCTCGGTCAGGAGCCGCTCCTGGAGGTCCTCGATGCGAGCGGTCATGCGCTCCGCGTCGTTCAGGGCGCCGATCACGGCGTCGTCGACGTCCATGGCGAGCGCGCCGCCGATCTCTTCGAGGAGGACCAACGCGCCGTGGATGCGACCGCCTGCCGCCATGCGGCCAGCCTCGAGCCGGAAAACGCGCACCTGCTCGGCGCGAATGCGCTGGGCGACGACGCGCACCTCGACCTCGCTCGGCTGCGCGGGCTCGAACTTGCCGACCTCGATCAGGGCGTCGCGGACCTCTGCCTTGGTCGCATCATCCGCAGCGTCACGCAGGGCCTGCGAGAGGAGCGCCCATGCGCCGGGCGGGTCAAGCTTACGCAGCTCCTTGCCCCGCGCGAGGACCCCGTCGAGCCGCGCGCGCCCGGCCGGGCCCGCGAAGCGCGGCCAGTCGAACGCGACCAGGTCCGCGAGCCCGTCGGGATCGATCAGATGGTCGGCGACCGCCGGCGGACGCTGGGCCCCGTCCACCACGAAGCCGATGCGCAGGGAGACGAGGTCGCCGAACTCCAGGGCCAACCCCTCCGGCATCGCGATCGGAAAGGCCAGGTCGACCGTCTCCCCCACGACCCACGCACGCAAGGCCGGCTTCACCACGAAGTCGAGGCTGGCCACGTCGTCGGTCCCGACGCAGAGCGCGACGCGCAGCGGATGGTTGGCGGTCAGCGCCTCCGTCGCCGTGCACTCCAAGCGCAGGATGAACGTGCCCTGGTCGGTGCAGGGCGCCAGCATGGCGACGACCTGGATCGGGACGGGCTGCGGGTCGTCCTGGGGGCAGAGGAGCAGGGCGCTGGCGAGGAGAGGCAGCATGGCGGGCGACTCTACCCTTCGACCCGCGGGTGGTCCCCGTTCGAGCTGCGTTGGAGTCAGTTCTTCGCTCGCGCCAGGTAGCTGCGCGCCACCTCGGGGTGCCGGCGGATCACGTCCCGCGCCGCGAGGACCAGGTCGAGATCCCGCTCGGGATCCGCCAGGCCCTCCAGGTTCACGCCCGCCTGGCGCACGCCGGCCAGGTCTCCCATTCCGCGTTGCGCCAGGTCCTCCTCGGCGATCTCGAATC
>JAQBVH010000119.1 GCA_027623615.1 Planctomycetota bacterium
CCAATCGAGCCCCCGCCGCCCCCTCGGGCGGGCCACGAGAGCCCGCTCCAGCCGGCGCTTGCCGGGAAAGTCGACCAGGAGCATGCCCGCGAAGATGCTGAGCAGCCCCTGGCCCGGCAGGACGAGCATCGCGATCCCGGCCAGTACGAAGACCAGGCCGACCAGGTTCTTGAGGACTCGCGTCACGAGATGCGCAGCGGGCGGGGCCTCCTCATCGACGAAGTAGTCCGCGGGGAGGCGCGCGATCAGGAGCGGCACACCGACCAGGCTCCCCACCGAGACCACGAGCGCTGCGATCACGATCACCTGGGTCGCGCTCGGGTGGTTGTTGATCCAATCCCAGACCGGTGCGAACACGACCTACTCCGAGCTACGCTCGAGGAGGACCTCGCAGATCGCACGCACTTCCTCGGGCATCTGTTCCCGGTCGAAGACCATGCGCAGGTCCTCCTCCGCCGGAAACATCGCCCGGAGGTTGAGCAGGACCTGCGCGGCTTGCTGGGCATGGGCGCGCTCGCGCCACATGCCCGCGGCGTCCTCGACCGAGGAGTCCCACACGCGAGCGAGCGGCATGCCCGTGCCCTCCCAGGTGACCAGGCGCTGGTCGTCGCGCGTCAGCACGAGACCCTGCACGGGGAAGAGCAGCCCGCGCAAGGTGAGCAGGGACGTGCGCAGCTCGCGGTGCCAGACGCGCACGGTCTTGTCCTCGGAGCCGCTGAACAGGCGCGTGCCGTCCTGGCTGAAGACCATGCAGCTGATCAGGCGCTGGTGACCGTAGAGCACGGCGGACCCGCCCTCGAGCCCACCCGCGGCCCGATCCCAGAGGCGGATCTCCGCGTCCGCGCCGCCGCTCGCCAGGTGGGCGCCGTCGCTCGTCCAAGCGAGGGACGACACCGCGCCGACGTGGGCGCCGTCGAGGGTGCGCTGCGCGCCGGTCGCCAGGTCGATCAACCCGACCGCCCCGCTCGCGTGGCCGATCGCGAGCTCTTCACCGAGAGGGCAGAACGCGAGCGACAGGCACGCCTCACCGACGGTGTAGCTCGCGACCTCGGTCCCCGTCGTGGCATCCCACAGCCGTACGGTGCCGTCGTCCGAGGCGCTGGCGAGCCGCGTGCCATCGTGTGACCAGGCCAGGCTGCGTACCACGTCGCTGTGGCCCTCGAGCTTGTGGACCGGGTTGCCCTCCAGGTCCCAGATCCCCACCGGGTAGCGACCGCGCGAGCGGAACATGCGGCCGAGGAACGCGATGCGGTCGCCAGCGGGATTGAGCTTGCCGAGGCGCGCGAGGAGCAGGGGCGACGCGCCCTCTTCCCGCTCGAGCTCGAGGGTCCACAGGAGCGCGTCCTTGCCCGTGCGCTGCAGGTTGACCTGGCGCATGCGGTGGTCCTCGCCGCGCAGGATCGAGACCGCGGAGCGCGTGCCCGTGTCCCAGATGCGCAGGCCATCCGCCTCGCTCGCGGTCAGCAGCTTCGAGCCGTCCGGGGAGAACGCGACGCTGCGCACGGGACCCCGGTGACCGCGCAGGACGACGAGTTGGGAGCTGGTCGCCGTGTCCCAGATGGCAACGGTGCTGTCTTGGCAACCGGTTGCGCCCAGGCGACCGTCGGGGGAGATGTCACCCGACAGGATCGCGTCCCCGTGTCCCTCGAGGGAGCTGGTGCGGCTGCCCGTCGCGATGTTCCAGACCGTCGCGACGCCGTCGCCGGTCAGGGTGACGACCATCTCGCGGCCGGCGAGCAGCAGCCCGTGGATGGCCTGCGGCCCGACGCGCAGGTCCATGATCGGAGCGCCGCTGTCCTCCAGTGGCTCTCCCTCTGCCGGGGGCTCAGGGAGCTGCCAGACCCGCATCCGGCCGTCGTCTCCGCCCTAGATCAGACGGCCGCCGGGCAGGGGCAACAGCGCCAGCACCTTGCCGCCGGGGTGCTCGATCTGGTGCACCAGGGCCCCGTCGTTCCGGTAGACGAAGATCTTGTGAATGGAGGCTTCGCTCGATTGCCAGACGCCGGTGATCTGGTCGTGGTGCCGATCGCCCTGGCCGGCGAAGATCAGCTCGCCGTCCTCGGAGACGGCGAGGGCCGTGATCTGCTGGTCTGAGGTCCTCCAGGTCTCGCCGCTGGTGGCGGTACCGATCCAGTTCGTGATCTGACCGTCCGCCGTCCCGCAGGCCAGGCGCCCGGAAGAGTTCGGCCGCGAGAGGCTGGTCACGGTGCTCACGCCGACCTTGGCGTTGTTCTTGGCCTGGTGGGTCGCGGCGACCTGCTGGTACAGGAAACCCTCCTCCGAGCCGAAGATCACATCGTTGCCGTCGTCGGCCCAGGCCGCCACGAGGGAGGCGCCGGGGATCGAGTCCACGGCCGCGTTCTCGCCCAGCGCCAGATGATGCCACTCCCAGCTGCGCAGCTCCTCGGGAGCCGCGTCGAGCCGTCGGGTGGCCTCGGCGTAGTTGCCAGCGTCCTGGTTCAGGGCGGTGCTCGTCACGTTGGCGACGTAGGACTCCGCGCGAGCGGTCGCGAGCAGGTCCTTGGCCTCTAGCTCCTTCGTGGAAAACTCGTTCTGGGCCCACGCGAGCATGATTCTGGCTTCGTGGAGCCCTTCCTGGTCCACCCTGAGCGCCAACTCGAGGTCCGCGAGCTTGTGCTGACCTTGGGAGACTCTCTCCTCCAGGACAGCCAGCTCCAGCTCCTTGGTGCCGAGCTCGGTCTCCTTCTCGCCGAGAGTCTCGCTCAGCCGGGCCTGGCGCACTCCGGTCACAGCCACGATCGTGATCACCGCGATCAAGGCCGTCGCGATCGTCGCGGCGAAGGGTTTGTTGCGACCGACCCACTTGCGCAGCTCGGTGATCGGGCCCGTGGCGTGGGCGCTGACCACGCGGCCCTCGAGGTACGCGCGCAGGTCCTCGCCCAGGGCCATCATGTGCGGGTAGCGCTTGACCAGGTCGCGCTCCATAGCCTTCGTGGTGATGGCGACCAGCTCTTCGGGTGCACCCTTGGCGATCTTCTTGAGGGGCTCGGGCGCCTCTTCCTGGAGCAGGCCCCAGACCGCGAAGGCGTTGCGCTTCGACCCGCTCGGCACGTAGGGCATGTGCCCCGCGAGCAGGTGATACAGGATCGACCCGATGGAGTCCGAGGCCGGCCCCATCGCCTCGAACTCGCCGCGCGCCTGCTCGGGCGACATGTACGAGGGCGTGCCGACCACGTCCCCGTCCATCGTCATCAGCGGGTTGCCATCCATCGCGTCCCGGTCCGTCGAGACCAGGCTGAGGTTCGCGGCGGAGGAGGGCGGCTTGTCCTCGGTCAGGCGCAGGTCGCGGGAGTCCTCGCGGCCCAGCACCTTGGCCAGGCCCCAGTCCATGACGTACACCTCGCCGAACCGCCCGACCATGATGTTGCCGGGCTTGAGGTCGCGGTGGATGACCTCCTTCGTGTGGGCGTAGGCCATCGCCTCGCACACCTTGAGCAGCACGTTCAACGCGCGCGCGAGGGTCCAGCCGTCCTCACCGGTCTTGACCAGCTCGAGGATCGAGGCGAGGTCCCGTCCGCGCACGAGGGGCATCGTGAAGTAGACCTTGCCGTCGGCATCGAGCCCGAGCTCGTGCACGGGGACGATGCCCGGGTGGTCGAGCTGCGCGGTGATCTGCGCCTCCTCCAGGAAGCGCGCCAGCAGCCGCGGATCGGTCGACTTGGGTGACCCGTCCTCTGCGCTGCCCTTGTTCAGGGCCACCTTCATGGCAAGGGTGCGACGCAGGTCGACGTCCCAGACCTGGAGGATGGCGCCCATGCCGCCGCGGGCGATCTCCCCGCGAGTCTCGTAGCGGGAGTCGCTGGGCTCGTGCGCCTCGAGTCGCTCGAGGGTGCCCCCCGTCGACGGTGGCCGCACGACGCTCGCCGCCTGGTCGATCGAGAGGCCCGGGTCCACGTCCCCATAGCGGCGGCGCAGGCGCTCGGCCAGCGGGCTGGCCTGCCCCGCCTCCATGGCCTTGAGGACCGCCTGAATCTGGTCCCAATGGGCGGTCAGCCGACGCAGCTCGGTGGCGGCGGCGGGATGTTCGCTGCAGAGCCGCTCGAGGTCGACGGGGTCACCAGGGGCGAGGTCGACCACGTGGGCGGCCAGGATGTCGGCGGAGGATCGGGGTCCTTGGCTCACGGTGCGTGATCCTACCCGCTGGCGGCCAGTCGGGAGGTGGGTGCCCGTACCGTTGCCATCAGGGGTCGTTCGAGCTCGAGGAGGCTCCTCTGGCCCGTTCGTGGGAATGCCTCCATGGAAAAGGAAGTGCCAAAGCGTGGGGATTCGAATTGCTGTTCGCTGGAAGAAACGCAACCATGAATGTTCTCTCGGGATACCCCCTAACCCAATCAGCAATCCCTTATGTCGAACCCGAATGTGGATGCGGAGATCCGCGCGTGCGTGGACTCCTTCGTGAACGACCTGACGAACATCGTCCGGCGTTCCTCCCTCGAGCAGGTGCTCGAAGCCGTTTCGAGCGCCATGGGCTCTCCCGTCAGGACGAAACGCGGCCCGGGGCGGCCGCGCAAGACCGGCGCGGCGCCGTCGAAACCCGGTAAGCGCTTGCGTCGCTCTTCGGCCAAGGTTGATCAGATGACCGAGAACGCACTGGCGCACATCACGGCCAATGCGGGCTGCAGCGTGGGTGAGCTCGGCAGCGCGCTCGGCGCGTCGACCAAGGACCTGCGCCTGCCCCTCCAGAAGCTCCTTGCGGACGGCAAGGTGCGGACGGTGGGCCAGAAGCGCGGCACGCGCTATCACCCCGGCGGACGTCGCCCCGGTGCCAAGAAGGCCTCGAAGAAGAAGTCCGGCCGGAAGAAGGCCTAGGGTGTCCCAGCGCGTGTTGATCGTCGTTGGCGATGCGACCGAGACCCTCGACACGTTCTATCCCTACTATCGACTTCAGGAAGCGGGCCTCGAGCCGGTAGTTGCCGGCCCCGAGGCCCGCTCCTATCGAACGGTGCTGCACGAACAGCCGCAGGGCTGGGACATCACCCGCGAGTGGGAGGGCTATTCCATCCGGGCCGATGTGGCTTTCCGGGACGTGCGGACGGCCGATTTCGCCGGCATTTTCTTCTCCGGCGGACGTGCCCCGGAGTACCTGCGCTACGACGAGGACTTGCTCCGCTTGACGCGCGAGTTCTTTGCAGCCGATGCGCCGATCGCCACCGTCTGCCACGGGGTCGAGATCCCGGCCAGGGCTGGCTGCCTCGCTGGCCGGCGTCTGACCACGGTCGCCAAGTGTCGCCATGACCTCGAGTGCGCTGGGGCGGTCTACGTCGATGCCCCCTGCGTCGAGGACCGCAACCTCGTCTCCGGACGCACTTATCACGACCACGGCCACTACGTCGGGCCTTGGATCCGGCGCCTCGCAGCGACCCGAGCCTGATCTCGAGTTGCGGCGGAGAGGGTTGCTCCCTACCATATTGGTTGATCGTTCAACCCATGCCCTCCGACCAGGTCAACCCCACCCGCGAGAAGCTCCTCGAAAAGGCGATGGAGCTCTTCCACGCCCAGGGGTACGGGGCGACCGGGTTGAAGCAGATCCTGCGCGAGGCCGAGGTCCACGCCGGCAGCCTCTACCACTTCTTCAAGAGCAAGGAGGACCTGCTCCTGGCGGTGCTCGAGCGCTACCGCGAGCTCCTGCATCCGGTCCTGCTCGACCCGCTCTGGAAGGGCGTCGACGATCCGATCGAACGGGTGTTCGCCCTGCTCGCCGGCTACCGCATGGGCCTCGAGCAGACCGGCTGCACGGCCGGCTGCCCGATCGGGAACCTGGCCCTGGAGCTGGGCGAGTTCCACCCCGATGCCCACGGCTTGATCGCGGACAATTTCCAGGGCTGGCGCGACGCGGTGCGCGGCTGCCTCGAAGGCGCCGGCGACCGCCTGCCCCAGGACGTCGACCGCGCGGCCCTGGCCTGCTTCGTCCTCACGACGATGGAGGGCGCCGTCATGCAGGCGCGCTCCTACCGCTCCCTCGAACCCTTCGACCAATCCGTGGCTCACCTGCGCGACTACTTCGAGCGTCTCCAGCGCGCAGCCGACTCCCGTTGATCCCATGCTGCTCCTCGTCCTCCCCGTCCTCCTCGCCGCGCCCCTGCAGGACCCGATCGCTCCGCCGACCCCGGAGCAGCCGATGCTCGCGTTGGAGCGCCTGACCGAGGGCGCGTGGATCGCCGCGGGCTCGCCTGGCGCCTTGCACACCTACGACTGGGGCGCGGGCAAGCGCACGCTCATGACGCGCTCGCTCATGGGCACGGACCACGACCGGCACGTCGCCGGCGAGGGGCTGTGGTTCCACGACCCGGTCGCCAGGCACTACCGCGTCCTCGGCTTCGAGCCGTGGGGCCGGGTCGAGGGCGCGATGACCAGGAACAAGGAGCTCTGGACCCAGAGCTACGAGCTGCACCTGGAGGGTGAGACCCTCGCCATGCGCGACCTGTGGCAATGGGAGGGCCCGAAGGGAGGTCAGTACGTCTCGCACTACGTGGTCGACGGGGAGGAGCAGCGCCAGGCAACGCGCTTCTCGAGCGTGGCCCGCCCGGAGGTGCTGCCGGAGCCCGTGGCTGCAGCGACCCTGCCCGCGGGCCCCCTCGAGCCCCTCGCCTTCCTCGCCGGCGGCACCTGGGAGATGCAGACCACCTGGCCCGATGGCTCCCCCTTCCATATCCAGGACGAGCACCGCTGGGGCGCGCACAAGCTGTGCCTCTGGAAGCGCACCTACCGGATCGATGCGGATGGCACACGCACGCCCACCGTCGACGGCGTGTACTACGCCGACAGCGAGGACCCGCGGGTCCTGCGCTTCGTGATGGTCGCCGACGAGGGTGCCGTCTACGAGGGCACGGTCAGCCGCGAAGAGGGCGACCTCACGTTCGTCTACCAGTCGAAGCAGGCGCAGCGCACGCTGGACCTGCGCGAGGTGCACCGCTTCCGGGGGGGCTCGATGCAGGGCACGCTCTGGCTCGTCACCGAGGACGGCGAGCAGGAGCTCTACGCTGACGTCCCCTACCACCGGCGGCCCAGGAAGGACGGCCAGTGAACCGACGCGGTCCCCTCGTCGCCGCTGCGCTGGACCCCGCGGCGCATCCAAGAGAACGACGAGATTCTGGATCACGAGGGCGCTCCTGTCCGGAGTCCTCGCTGAACGGCGCATCACCCCCGCAACCCCATCTGGAGACCCCCCATGGACGTTTCTCTCGCCGACCTCTGGCTGCCGATTCTGCTCGGTGGCCTCGCCGTCTGGATCGCCTCGTTCGTCATGCGCATGGTGATCAAGTACCACTGGACCGACTTCGAGCCCCTGCCGACGAGCCGGCCATCCGCGCCGCCTTCCAGGCGAGCGGTGTCCAGGGCGGCCGGCAGTACTCGATCCCGCACTGCTCGGACGGCGCGAAGATGCAGGACCCGGAGTGGCAGAAGCTGTGGGCCGAGGGACCGGCGGGGATGATCCACCTGTTCCCAAGCGGGCCCTACAACTTCGGCAAGGCGCTCGGCCTCTCCCTGCTCTTCAACATCTTCGGGGCCTTCATGGCGGCCTACCTGGCCACCAACTTCCTGAAGGCGGGCGCGAGCTCCAGCGACGTCCTCCAGTTCACCGGAACGATCGGCTTCCTGACCTTCGGCGGCGCCTACCGGGTGAGGGGAATGCGCCCCGCTTGCGCTCGGGTCGCTGCTCGAACAGCCGCGGGCTCTCCGGCTCCTGACGTCGCGACTGTCCGGGCCCAGGCCGAACCTCCTCCACCCGGCGCACCCCATCCGGTGCACCGGCGATCCAGCCCTTCAGTCGCTCGAACCATCCCATCGCGAGGCCAGGTGGGCCGGCCGGGCCGGCTGAGCTCTCCGTAGCTGGCTCCTCCCCGTCCTCGCCGATCACGTGCTGATCGG
>JAQBVH010000120.1 GCA_027623615.1 Planctomycetota bacterium
CCCGGAGCTGGCCCTGATCGAAGCGGCCAAGATCTACCGCAAGCACCTGAACCCGTTCGTGCTTTACGGCGCGAGCCAGGACGAAGAGCCGGTGGTGGAGACCCCTGCCGCCTCCGAGTTCAATCAGGCGAACCGTCAGACGAGCGAGCTCAACGAGATGCTCGACATGCCGATCGCCGAACTCGAGCTCTCCGTCCGCGCCCGCAACTGCCTGGACGGCGCCGACCTGCGTACCCTGCGCGACCTCGTCACGATGAGTGAGAACGAGGTCATGAACCTTAAGAACCTGGGCAAGACCAGCCTGACCGAGATCAAGACCAAGCTCGCTGAGCGCGGTCTCTCGTTGGGCATGCCCGTGGACGCCTGACCCAACCCCCCGAAGGACCCCGCACCCGGACCTACCCCCGCACGCGCGGGGCCCGACGAGGACAAGAACGATGCGACATCGCAGAGCTGGCTTCAAACTCGGCCGCACGACAAGTCACCGGATCGCCATGACCCGGAACATGACGAACTCGTTGCTCGAGCACGAGCGGATCATTACCACCCTCCCCAAGGCGAAGGCCATCAAGCCCTTCGTCGAGAAGCTGATCACCCTCGGCAAGGACCCCTCTCAGCACAACCGCCGCCGGGCCTTCGCCAAGCTTCGCGACAAGGGCATGACGGCCAAGCTCTTCGACGTGCTGGGCCCGCGTTTCCTCGAGCGCCCGGGCGGCTACTGCCGCATCGTCAAGCTTGCCAAGCGCCGCCTCGGCGATGGCGGCGAGCGCGCCATTCTCGAGTTCGTCGAAAGAACCCCGAAGGACGAACCCGCCACCGAAGCTGCCGAGTAGGTCCCCGGTGACTGACTACGAACCCGCCCGCGCATCCCGCGCGAGCGGGTTCCTTCGTCTGTTCTTGCTCGCACCGCGCCGTGGGACCGCTGGTCCATGTCACGCACGACTGAGGTGCGCGCCCTGTTCGCCGTTGGGTGTTGGGTGAGGACTTGAGGACCGTGCGGGTCTTGCGGGTCCGGTCAGCCCATGGCTGACGCCCGTTGACCGCGGCCCAGCTCCACGTGATGCTCGCTCTCGAGGCCAAGCTCCACGCCGCTTCGGCGGCCTCCTACTCGTTGAGGTCATAACCGTGGACAACGATGGTCGTGCGAGGGTCGTTGAGCACGGAGTGCGGCTCCCTCAGGATCGTGCCGGATAGCCTCAGGGCCTCCGTCGGGCCGTACCACTCGACGAGCACGCTACGGACCCCATGGTCCTCCTCACCGAGCTGAGGAACGACACCGGGGATCGAGTCGTCAATGAACAGCCGGAGTTCCTCGAGGGGCTCCAACACCCTCCCTGCGACGCCGGGGTAGACGCCGAGGACATCGCTTCTCCCTCCGGGGCCGAGGACCGTCACCTGCTCCACCCTGAGGGGCTGCGTCAGGCTCTTGTTGACGACGTAGCAGATCGTGTCGGTGTGAGGCCAGTTGCCTGCGAGGTCCTCGTACTCGGCTCGGATCCCCTTCAGGTGAGGTCCGTCAGACGGCGGACCCGCCCCGGGGGTGCCTCCGAAGAGACCGTTGGAGATGCAAGTGAGGGCGAGAGCGCTTGTCAATCCGGCGATGAGAAGCTTGGTGTTCATGGCGAGAGGTCCTTGGATTGGGTTGATCCGATCCTACGGCCGCGTGCCTTCTGAATACCCTCCGCCCCCCTCACGCCCGCCAAGCGGGGCCTGAAGCCACCGTAGGCCAGGCTGGGTCCAACGTCTGGGCACGGCGGAGATGATCGCCTGATGCCTGCGCGCCTCCCCCCGGTGCAGTAGAACGCGAGCGGACCCCGCTCCACGGGCATCTCCGTGTCCAATGCTCCAATCTCGCGGCCGTGATCGCGCCGTTCGACGTGGAGCTACTCCCTGATTCGAGCCCCATACCGGTCCGCATCGCCACGTTCGTGTTCTCGGACACCACGCCGTGGCCGTCATGACCAGGCTCGAGAGCACGGCCGCGGTGTCGCCGTCCTTGGACGGTACGGCACCGATTGGTGCGACTCCGGGTCAGACCCGGACCAGGCCCACTCGCTCATGTCCGAGGAGCTCGGACAGCTCGCGCGCCAGGACCTCCGAGATCTGGATGCGGAACTGCGGCCCCGCCGCCACGCGGCGCTTCACCCCGTCGTTGCCGGACACCGAGAAGTAGAGGGGGCTCTTGCCCTTGTGCACCTCGAGGGTCTCCATCAGGCGCTGCAACAGACCCTGGTCATCGGGCGAGAGCATCACCTGCAGGCCGCCGCGGAAGTGGCCCAGGGCTTCCTCGAGGGGATACACCTCGTCCGCCAGCAGGGCCGGCTCCTCCGAGTCCTCGGTCTTGCCGCGGATCAAGAGGACCTCGCCGTTCTCGACGAGGTCACGGCACTCCTCGTAGGTGCGCGGGAAGATCGTGACGTTGGCGCTGCCATGCAAGTCTTCGATGCGCAGACGGCACATCTTCTGGCCTGCCATGCGGCCGCTCTTCACGATCAGCTCTGACTTTTGCATCACGAGACCGGCGATGCCGACCTGGGTGCCGCCCTCGAGGTTCACGAGGTCGGGGATGCGACAGGACGAGAGCAGCTCGACCAGCCCCGCGCGCTCCTCGAGCGGGTGGCCCGACATGTAGAAGCCCAGCACCTCGTACTCGTTCGCGAGGGTCTCGGCCTTGTCCCAGGCCTTGCGCGGGTCGAGGCCCGGCGCCTCGGCAGCCGGCTTCTCCGGCTCGTCCGCGCCGAAGGCGTCGAACATCGAGACCTGTCCCGCGCGCCGGTCCGCGGCGGCTTCGCTCGCGTCGCGCAGGGTCCCCTCGATCGTCGCGACCAGGCAGCCGCGGTCCTGGGCTGTCTCGTCGAAGGCGCCGGCGCGGATCAGCGCGTCCCAGGCGATCTTGCCCACCTGGTGCGGGTCGCAGGCGCGGCCGATCTCGGCGAAGGTCAGGGGCCTGCCCGCCTCGATCAGCTCGGCGCGGACCCGCTCCATGGCCTCGATCGCCTTGATGCCCGTGCCCTTGACAGCACCGAACCCGAAGCGGATCGCGCTCTGGCCCTCGGGGAGGAACTCCCAGCAGGAGCGGGCCGCCGAGGGCGGCAGGATTTCGATGTGCGCCCTGCGGCAGTCGTCGAGGAAGTTCTTCACCTTGTCCGAGTCGCCCATCTCACAGGAGAAGTTCGCGGCCAGGAACGCGGTGCGGAAGTTCGCCTTCATGAACGCGGTCTGATACGTGATCAGCGCGTAGGCGGCGGAGTGGGACTTGTTGAAGCCGTAGCCACCGAACTTGACGATGTTGTCCCAGGTCTCCTGGGCGATCTGTTCGGGGCAGCCGTTGGCTACCGCGCCCTCGAGGAACTGGGCCGAGAACTTCTGCATGATCTCGGGCTTCTTCTTACCCATCGCCTTGCGCAGGTTGTCGGCGTCGTTGAGCGAGAAGCCGCCCAGCTCCACGGACGCGAGCATGACCTGCTCCTGGTAGACGATGCAGCCGTAGGTGTCGTCGAGGATCTTCTCCAGGCTCCTGTGGGGGTAGGTGATCGGCTCCTTGCCGTGCTTGCGGTCGCAAAACATGTCGACCATGCCCGACTCCAGCGGGCCGGGCCGATAGAGCGCGAGCACGGCGACCAGGTCTTCGAAGCAGTCTGGCTTGAGTCGCGCGAGCAGCTTGCGCATGCCCTCGGATTCGAGCTGGAACACACCGAGCGTATCCCCGGCCATGAGCAGGTCGTAGGTCCGCTGGTCCTTCTCGGGCAGGTCCTCGAGGTCGGGCGGCACATCGCCCATGGCCTCGATGTTGTCGAGCGCCTTCTTGAGGATGGTCAGGGTGCGCAGCCCCAAGTAGTCCATCTTGAGGAGCCCGAGCTCCTCGAGGGTGGGGGCGGCGTACTGTGTGGTGATGTCGTCGCCGTTGCGACCCAAGGGGACGTACTCGACCGTGGGCCGGGGCGTGATCACGACGCCCGCCGCATGGGTCGACACGTGGCGCGCCAGACCCTCGAGCGGTACGGAGTAGCGGAAGAGCTCCGCCCACTCCGGCCCGGACTCGGCCAGGGCCTTGAGGTCGGGGTCGTCCCGCAGGGCCTTCTCGAGCGGCGGCGCCCCCGGCCCAGACGGGATCTTCTTGGCGGCCTTGTCCACGTCCCGCAGGGGCAGGTCCAGGACGCGGGCCACATCGCGCACCACGGTGCGGGAGGCCATCGTCCCGAAGGTCACGATCTGGGTGACGTTGTCGCGCCCGTACCTCTCCCGCGTGTACTCGATGACTGCTTCGCGCCCGTCCTTGCAGAAGTCGATGTCGATGTCGGGCATCGACACGCGGCTCGAGTTCAAGAAGCGCTCGAAGAGCAGCCCGTACTTGATCGGGTCGAGGCGCGTGATGTCGAGGAGGTAGGACACGATCGAGCCCGCGGCCGAACCCCGTCCCGGCCCCACCGGGATGTCGTTGTCCCGGGCCCACTTGATCAGGTCCCAGACGATCAGGAAGTAACTGACGAAGCCGAGCTCACGGATGACCTTCTTCTCGTGCTCGAGGCGCTCACGAGCGGCGCTGTCCGTCGAGCTGTAGAGCCGCACGAGGTTCTGCTCGAGCAGGCGATCGAAGAGCTGGTCCGGCGTCTCACCGCTGTCGCTCACGAACTCCGGCACGTGGTACTTGCCGAACTCGAGCTCCACGTCGATCTGGTCGGCTACGTCCATCGTCGCCGTGACCGTTTGGGGCAGGTCGCGGAAAATGTGCGCCATCTGCTCGCGCGTGCGGAAGAAGAGCGAGTCGGTGTCGAATCGGAAGCGCTTCTCGTCGGACCGCTTCGCGCCCGTATTGATGCACAGGAGGATGTCCTGGGCCTGGCAGTCCTCATGACGCAGGTAGTGGATGTCGTTCGTTGCAACGAGCGGCGTGCCGGTGCGCTGGGAAAGGCGCACGAGCGCCTCGTTCACGTCATCCTGGATCTGGATCCCGTTGCGCTGGAGCTCGAGCCAGTAGTGCTCGGGGCCGAAGAGCTGACGCAGGTGATCGGACAGGGCCTCCGCTTCGGACTGCTTGTCCTCGAGGAACAGCTGGTTAATCTCTCCCGAAAGGCAGCCGGACAGGCAGGAGATCCCGGCAGCGTGCTTCTCGAGCAGGTTCCAGTCGATGCGCGGCCGGACGTGGTAGCCGTTGACGAAGGCCTCGGAGCTCAGCTTGATCAGGTTCTTGTACCCCTCCTGGTTGCGTGCAAGCAGGGTGAGGTGGCTGTAGCCGTTGCCCTTCTTCTTGCTGTGCGGCTCGTGCATCGACCGCTTGGCGATGTACACCTCGCAGCCCATCAGCGGCTTCACGCCGCCCTTGTGGCACTTCTGGTAGAGCTCGACGGCCCCATACATGTTCCCGTGATCCGTCAGCGCGAGCGCGCGTTGCTCGTCTTTCTGACAGGCCTTGACCAGGCTGCCGATGCGGTTCGCCCCGTCGAGCAGGCTGTACTCGGAGTGGACGTGCAGGTGAACGAAGTCGGGTGCCGACATGTCGACGGAGTCGCGATGCGGTGAGGGCCGGGCGTCGAGCGCGACGACGCGTGGACCAGGTGGGGGGCAGACACGCGGCGCCGGGGGGCGCCGCGCCTATTCAACCAAACCGATGCGCTCCTCCCGTAGGAGGATCCGCTCAACCGCGAAGGAGCAAGCTCAGGAGGCCCTTCTGCGTGTGCAGTCGGTTCTCCGCTTGAGCATAGAGCAGGCTGCGCGGACCATCGAGGACCTCGTCGGTCACCTCGAGGTTGCGGCGCACGGGCATCGAATGCATCAACCGCGCGTCCGCGCCGCGGGCCATGATGCGCTCGTCGATCGTCCAACCGCGGGCGGCTGCAACCTTCGTCGCCGCCAGGGTCGGGTTGTTGTAGGTCTCGGTCGAGAACCAGGAGCGCGCGTAGACGACGTGCGCCCCCTCGGTCGCCTCGTCCATGCCGATGCCGGTCTCGAAGGACAGGCTCCGCTCGCCCGCGCTCGAGCGTGCTTCGTCGAGCACGCCCTGATCGAGCCCGAAGCCAGGCGGGTGCGCGACGCTCACGTTCATGCCCGCGCGCAGGGCGGCCATCAGGGCCGAGTGCACGACGGACGGGCTCGAGGGAGTGGGGGAGCTGGTCCAGGTGATCGCCAGCCGCTTGCCCTCGAGCTCACCCAGGGTCTCGCGCAGGGTGAGCAGGTCGGCCAGCGCTTGGAGCGGGTGCCAGAGCGCGCTCTCCATGTTGATCACCGGCACCTCGGCGTGGGCGGCCCAAGCGCGGATGCTCTCGTCGCGGCGCTCCTGCTCCCACGACCCGGTAACGGCGGCGGGGCGGATCGCGAGGGCGGACACGTACTTCGACATGACCACTGCCGCATCGCGGATGTGCTCAGGGGCAGCGCCATCCATGACCGTGCCGTCCCGGGCCTCGAGCTCCCAGAAATCCGAGGCGGCCGTCAGGTTGACCGTGTGTCCCCCGAGCTGCTGAACCGCCGCCACCAGGGAGGTGCGGGTGCGCAGCGAGCCGCGGAAAAACAGGAGTCCGACCGACCGGCCGGCCAGCTCCGCCCGGCTGACGCCGCGCTTGAGACGTGCGGCAAGATCGAGGATGTCCTCGACCTGGCGGTCGCTGAGGTCCTCGAGGCGAATGAAGTGGGGGATGGCGGCGCCCGCGGTCATGGGGCCAGGATAGTGCCCCGCCGGCCCGAATCCAGGGGCACCCCCATCTGGTCTGCCGCGGTCGCTTGACACGCCCCGGGGCCTCCCTTACAACCTCCGCCCCGCGCACCCATAGCTCAACTGGATAGAGCACCTGACTACGGATCAGGAGGTTTCAGGTTCGAATCCTGATGGGTGTACCAGACACCGACGGCTCCAGGCCGTCGTCCAGGACCCGGGGCCTTCCGGGTCGGATCCCATGGCCCCCCAAGAGCCAGCGCAGCCGCGGCCCGATCCCGCCGATCGCCCGCCGCTTGACAACCAGGCCCGCGGTGGGGATGCCTCCTCGCCTCGGGTGGAGGAGCCGCCTTTCGCGAGCGAGGCGCCCCAAGACCAGGCCTTCATGGATCTGGCGTTGGAGCAAGCCGTACGGGCCATGGAGTTGGACGAGGTCCCGATCGGGGCCGTGATCGTCCAGGACGGGCAGGTGATCGGGGCCGGCCACAACCGGGTCCGCACCGACCGGACCCCCCTGGCCCATGCTGAGCTCGAGGCCCTGCGCGCGGCCGTCGCCGCGACCGGCGACCCGCGCTTGCCGGGCGCGACGGTGTACACCACCGTCGAGCCCTGCTTCATGTGCGCCGGCGCCCTGTCCCATGCCCGCATCGCCCGCGTGGTGTGGGGGGTACGCGACCCAAAGTTCGGGGGCTGCGCATCACTGGGCCGGGTCCTGACGCACCCTGGCGCGAACCATCGCGCCGAGCTGTGCGAAGGGGTCGGGGCCGACCGCGCGCGCGAACTCCTCCAAATGTTCTTTCGAAGCAAACGCGAGATCCGCAAGCGACCCTCCTGAGGGTGGCTGGCGGCACGTGTGAACATGTGGAGAGGTGCCAGAGCGGCTGAATGGACTGGTTTCGAAAACCAGCGTGTCCTCAGGGGCACCGGGGGTTCAAATCCCCCCCTCTCCGCCACCCCACGGGCCTGCGATCTCGAGCGAGAACACGAGCGGAGAGGTGACGGAGCGGCTGAACGTGCGCGCTTGGAAAGCGCGTGTGTCGGTAACGGCACCGGGGGTTCGAATCCCCCCCTCTCCGCCATCCTTCAACTTTGGGGGAAGCCCCTCTGACAAGTCGTCCCCCAGCCTTCGCTTGCGAAGGCAACGCGAACCCGGCGGTAGGCCCGGTCCCACGCGAGATCCCCATTCCGAACCGGGTCAGGCCGGGAACGGAGCAGCCCTAAGGTTTCGGGGGT
>JAQBVH010000121.1 GCA_027623615.1 Planctomycetota bacterium
GTCATGCCCTCCCTGCCCAATCTCCTCTCCCTCGGCGCCTGCACGCTCGCGCTCGGCGTCAACCTCTCCCGTCCATCCCTCGACGAAAGCGCCGAACCCGCCCAGCGCTTCGTGCTCGAGCTCGACAAGCACGAGTTCGAGATCGAAGCCGGCAAGGAGTTCAAGATCGAGGTCGAAGGCATGACCCTCGAGGGTCGCCTGCGCCCCCTGCCCGAACGCACCCTGCGCCTGGAGGAGCTGGCCTTCGACTTCCCGGCGGCCCTCACCTACAGCTACGAGGCTGGCGAGGGCACCGAGATCTGGACCCTCAACGGCCACCAGGCGACCTTGATGCTCTATCGCTTCGAGGCGGGCGGAACGGCCGAGGACCTGCTGGACCTGTTCGTCGCCAGCGTGACCGATGCCTACCCGGACGCGGGAGTCGAGCAGCACTCGACCACGCTCCAGCTCGGCGGCAAGCGCCACGACGGCACCAGCCTCTTCTGGAACTTCGGCGGGTTCGTGCACGTGCAGGAGGCCTACGTCCTCGACCCGACCGAGCCCGTGCGGCGAGCCCTCGTCCTGCAGGACACCCGCGACCCGGGCGCCGAGCCGGGCAAGGAGTGGTTGACGATCCGCGCCGCGCTCGAGCGCACCTACGAGTGGACCGGCCAGTGAGCGCGGCGGCCCCAGCCGGATCTTCGGCTGAGCCTGGCCCCCCCTTCGGTCGCGCTGCGCTCTCTCAACCGATGAAGCTCCCCGAATCCCCCCTGCGCATCCTCGGCGGCATCGTCGCCGGCCACGCGGCCATGGTCATCGGCATCACCCTCGCCCAGGAGGTCGCCTTCGGCGGGGTGAGCTACACCGACTCCTCGCTCCCGGTCCTCGCGGGCGCGGGTGCCGGCACCATCGCGTCCGCGCTGCTCGGCGGCTGGATCGCCTCGCGCATCGCGGGGCTGCCCGCGAACGTCGTGCAGGTGATCCTCGTCGCGCTCGAGACCAGCTGGCTGATCCAGAGCGACAAGTTCCACGACCCGCTCTGGTTCGACCTGCTGGCGGGCCTGTCCCTGGTGGTCGGGATCCTGCTGGGTGGTTGGATCCAGCGAACGAGGGCCCAGTCGATTCAGCGCAGCTCGATGGTCTCGAGCTCGACTTCCACGTAGGCAGGACCGCTCACGAAGGCGGCGCGCACTGCTACCTACGGGGGGATTCCCCGATTTCTCTTCCGGTTCGGCGGTGCGAACGCATGCAGGGGGGAACCGAGCCCGTGCGCTCGCCCTCCCGGCGTACCTGCTCGCAACGGGCTCTCGAATGGAGAAGATGAACATGCAACCCATTACACCCCCCCCCTTGCACCCCAGGTAGCGTCCCTCGCTGGACGCGTCGCCCGCGCCCTGAGTCGTTGGCGTAGGCTCGCAGTGGTCGGCCTGGTGGCCGGCTCGATGATGACGACGGCTTCAGGGCAAGCAGCGGATTGGTTCGTGGATGCTGATGCCAGCGGTGGCATCGGAGACTCGTGGGGACAAGCATTCAGCGATCTCCAGGATGCGTTGGATGTCGCGCAGACAAGCCACGTGATCTGGCTCCGTGCGTCCACCAACGACTACGTTCCTTCCGCACAGGATCCCTTCGGGACGAGTCGACTTCCAATTTCACCGCGGCGACCGCAATGACCTTCGAGTAGAAGCGGCGAGAGTCGGTCTCCGGAGATCGGGTCGAGACCGGCGCCCGCCGGTTCAGGGCAGCTCGATGGCCTCGAGCCCGACGTCCACGTAGGCCGGGCCGCTGGCGTGCCGCGCATGGACCACGATCCGGTTCGCCCCGGGGCGGAGGACCTCGGCCGCCTCGCTTCCGGTGCGCACGCGGACGTAGCTCGAGCAGGGGCCCGTGCGCTCGAGGACGCGCTCGCCGTTGATCCACACCTCGAGGTCACCCGAGTGCTGGACGAACAGGCACAGCTCTCCCGCCGGCACCGCTCCGAGCTGGAAGTCGGAGGACAGGAAGAGGTCGGGCCCCTCCCAGGCCGTGCGCACGGGCGCGTTCGCCGCGGTCGGGCTGCCGAAGCCCCCGGGCGCATCGGTCCAGCCCTCATCCCCGCCCGGCAGGTCGAGCTGACTCCCGTAGGGGCTCGTCCAGTCCCCCGGCGGCGCGTCCGTGCGCATGCGCCACAGGCGCGGGGCCTGCTGTGAGGTCGGCAGCAGGGTATGCAGGGGCGAGAACTCACCGCGGTTCGCCCGCGCCAGGCGCTCGCTGGGCACCTTGACCACCTCGCGATCGAAGGTGACCAGGCCGTGGGTCTGACTGCCCACGTCGGTCAGCTGGGTGTAGATCGCCGCGTCGAGGCCGCGCGCTTGAAGGTCACGCAGCTCGCGGGCGTAGCCCTCGAAGGCGAAGGCCAGCTCCTCGGCGTCGCGCACGGTCTGGTAGCCCCAGGCCGAGCCGCTGGTATGGCCGTCGACCGGCAGGCTTACCCCGCCGTACTCGCCGAGCACGAGCAGCCGGTCCGAGCCACCCGCCAGGGCGTTCGGCAGCGCGGGACCGGGCCGATGGTGCGCCGCGACCACATCGCCCGCGTCCGTGTTGACCCAACCGCTGGTGGCGGTGACGAGACGCTGCGAGTCGAGCTGGGCGAGGGTGGTCGCCAGCCGCGGCGTGTCGTACTGGCCCCGGCCCTCGTGGAAGAGCACCCAACCGACCAGGCTGGGGTGATGCTCGAGATCGCTCACGATCGCGGCCAGCTCGCGCTCGAACTGCTCGCGACCTTCCGGGGTCTCGTTGGCCGCGCTCGGGATGTCCTGCCACACCAGCAGCCCGAGGCGGTCGGCCCAGAAGTACCAGCGCTCCGGTTCGACCTTGAGGTGCTTGCGCACCAGGTCGAAGCCCATCGTCTTGGCCAGCAAGAGCTCCTCGCGGATGGCCTCGTCCGAGGGCGGCGTGTAGAGGCCGTCGGGCCACAGGCCCGGATCGAGCACGCCGGTCAGGAAGCGTGGCTCCCCGTTGAGGGCGAAGCGCGTGGCGCCGGAGGCGTCTTGCATGCGGCCGACCGTGCGCAGACCGAAGTAGCTGCGCACGCGCTCGAGCACCTGGCCCTTGGGCCCGGTGCGCGTGACGCGCAGGTCGTACAGGAACGGGTCCTCGGGGGACCAGGCGCGGGCAGCGGGGATCGGGACGACGAGCTCTTCTCCGACCCGGCCGCGGCGGGCGGCCAAGAGGCTGTTGCCGTCGAGCACCTCGACCTCGACCAGGTCCTCACCGAGCAGGTCCTCGCCCCGGGCGGTCACGCTGACCGCGCCGGTCTCGAGGCTCGGAGAGATCACCAGCCGGTCGACGCCGCGGCGCGGCAGGGGCTCCATCCAGACCGTGCGCCAGATCCCGCTCACCGGGGAGCAGGCCGTCCCCCCCGGGGCGAGGGCCTGGTTGCCGCGCATCTGCTGCCCGCCGTCGGTCGGGTCGAAGACGCGCACGAGCAGCTCCTGCTCCGGGGTGGGCAGCAGGGCCTCGGTCACGTCGATCGTGAAGGGATCGAAGCCCCCCTCGTGCAGGGCGAGCCGGCGGCCGTTGACCCAGACCTCGGCCTGCCAGTCGACGGCGCCGAAGTGGATCAGCAGCCGGTCGCGGTGCCAGCCGGTGGGCACCTGGAAGCGGCGCTTGTACCAGAGGTGTTCGTGGTGCTCTTCGACGCCGGAGAGCGGCGCCTCGGGGGCGAAGGGCACCACGATGCTCCCGAGCAACTCCCGATCGAAGGGCGGCGGCTGGGTCGGCCGTCCCGGCTCGAACTGCCAGCGTCCGTTGAGGTTGACCCAGCGTTCGCGCACCAGGGACGGGCGCGGGTAGTCGGCGCGCGGTCGCTCGGGATCCACCGTCCGCCCCCAGCGGGTCCAGGCAGCCCGCGCGGGATCCTCGATCGGCTGGCCGGCTTTCGGGTCGACCTCGGTCGAGTCGTCGACGCGCGGGGCCTGGCAGGCCACGAAGGGGGCGACCAGGAGGAGGTGGGAGATCCAGTACTTCACGATCGGTGCGGCAGGGAGGCGGGGTGCAACCTACCGCTTCGGAAGGTCGGGGGAAACGCCGTAATCTCGGTCACATGTTGAGGGGCGGTCCGTTCCGAGCGCTCCCCAGCCCGGGAGGCGAGCGGGGAAAATGCATTGTTGCATGCTCGGCCCTTTCGGCCGGAGCCTCCCGGGTCGGGGATCTCCCAAGAAGCTTCGCGCCTACTTGCGCTTGAAGCCCGCGACCAACCCGAGCCCCGCCAGACCCGCCTGGGGCAGGCTGCCGGTCAGGAAGGTCTTGAAGTCCACGGCCTCGGACTCGATGCGCGCGACGATGATGTCGTACCAGCCCTCCATCTTCACCCAGTTGGGGTCGATCGCGCCCGCGTAGGACAACAGGAAGATCCCGATCAAGAAGGTACCGAGGAAGAAGGCCATCATCTTCAACCACACGCGCGTGGCGTAGCCCACGCAGAACGCCGCGAAGAAGCTGAAGCCGCCCTTGAGGAAGAAGGGCGACCAGCCGGCGGCGCCGGGCTCGGCCTTGACCTCGTCCTCGTCCGTGCTGCCCGTCGGGTGATCCGGATCGGGCGTCGAGCCGTCGTCGCCCGACCCCTGGGGCGGCCAGTCGATCTTGGGGCTGTCGTCCTGCACCAATCCCTGGGCGCCTGGCCCTTGGGCGCCGTGGCCCGGCCCGGTCAGCGACTTGACGCCGTCCGGTTCACTGCCCATCGAGCCGTCCTGCTGCTCGACGTCCGCGACCGTGTCGTCCGCACTCGCATCACCACCGCCGCCGAACGCCTGCAGACCCAGCCCGATGACGAGGAACACCCCGGCGCCGGCGAGCAGCGCCTTCTTCCAACCGGTCAGCTCCGGCTTCACGCGATTGGTGGTCGTCTCGGTCATGGCAGGGACCATTACGCCACGCGAGGGCCCGCCCCGCATGACGTTCTGGACAGGATCCTCCTAGAGGTCCTTGGTAGCAGCCAGCAGCTCGGTCAGCTTCGCCTTGCCGTCGCCGAAGAGCATCATCGTCGAGGGCTCGTAGAACAGGTCGTTGTCCACCCCAGCGTAGCCCGGCGAGAGCGAGCGCTTGACGATGATCACCGTGCGCGCCTTCTCGACGTCGAGCACGGGCATCCCCCCCAGGGGGCCGGTGGGATCCGTCTTCGCCGCCGGGTTGATCGTGTCGTTGGCGCCGATGACCACGACCACGGCGCACTCGGAGAAGTAGGGGTTGATGTCGTCGAGCTCGATCAGCTGCTCGTAGGGCACGTTGGCCTCGGCCAGGAGCACGTTCATGTGCCCGGGCATGCGGCCCGCTACCGGGTGGATCGCGTAGCGCACCTCGGTGCCGCGACGCTCGAGCTCCTCGGCCAGCTCGCGCACCACGTGCTGGGACTGGCTGACGGCCATGCCGTAGCCCGGCACGAAGATCACGCTGCGCGCGCCGTCGAAGGCCAGGCAGGCCTCCTCGGCCTCGTAGCCCCGCGCGGTGCGCTTCTCGCCGCTGTCCGAGCCCCTGGCCGCGCCGTAGACCTTCAGCATCACATCGATGAACGGCCGGTTCATGGCCTTGCACATGATCCCGGTCAGGATCAGGCCCGCCGCGCCCACCAGGGCACCGGAGATGATCAGGGCGTTGTTGTTGACCACGAAGCCCGTCGTCGAGGCCGCGACGCCGGACAGGGAGTTCAGGAAGCTGATCACCACCGGCATGTCGGCGCCCCCGATGGGAACGACGAAGATCACGCCGAGGAGCGCCGAGACGAGGCCCAACGCGATGAGCAGGGTCAGGCCCTGGCCGCTGTCGAGCAGCGCGCCCTGCCCGCTCGTGTTGACGAGCAGGGCGATCAGCACGATGGCAGCGATCAGCAGGCCGCCCTTGACCAGGTTGATGCCGCCGAAGACGACGTTGCCCTTGATCGTGCCGTTCAGCTTGAACATCGCGACCACGCTGCCGGTCAGGGTGACCCAGCCGATCACCGAGCTGAGCCCGGCGGCGATGATGAAGACCTCGGCGCCCAGGGACGATTCGCTCGGGGTGCGCCCGACAAGCTCAGAGAGGGCGACGAGCGCTGAGGCGCCACCGCCGAAGCCGTTGAACAGGGCCACCAGCTCGGGCATGCCGGTCATCTTGACCTTCTTGGCCATGACCACGCCGATACCCGCGCCGATCAGGACGCCCGCGGCGATGAGCACGACGCCGACGATGCCGCCCTCCTCCGCGTTCATCTTGACCAGGGTGATCACCACGGCCAAGAACATGCCGATGGCGCCCAGCTGGTTGCCGCGCACCGCGGTGCGCGGTGAGCCGAGCTGCTTGAGGCCGACGATGAAGAAGGCGGCAGCGACCAGGTAGCCGAGCTCCGCGATCGGTTCGATCCAGTCGCTCACGAGCGGTCCTCCTTCTTGCCGCGGAACATCTCGAGCATGCGCCCGGTGACCATGAAGCCGCCGACCACGTTGATCGTGGCCAGGATCAGGGCCAGGCAGCCCAGGACCGCCGCGGTGGTCGTGCGCCCTCCAGACAGCTCGGCGTTGGCGGCAAACAGCGCGCCGACGATCGTGATGCCGCTGATCGCGTTCGCGCCGCTCATCAAGGGGGTGTGCAGGGTCGGCGGGACCTTGCTGATCAGCTCGAAGCCGAGGAATGCGGCCAGCGCGAGCACGGTCAGGGCGGCGATCAGCGCCGTCATCGACGAGCTCATCACTGCGAGGAAGGTGAGGGTCATCACTTTGCGATCTCCTTCAGGCGCTCGTTGACGATCGCGCCGTCGTGACAGATCACGGTGCCAGCCTGGACCTCGTCCTCGAGCTCCAGCTTCAGGGCGCCATCCACGACCAGCTCCTGGAGGAACTGCTGGAGGTTGGTGGCGTAGAGCTGACTGGTGGTCTGCCCCACCGAAGCGGGAATGTTCTTGGGGCCGAGGACGATCGTGCCCGAGATCAGGACCTCTTCGCCTGCGATGGTGCAGGCGCAGTTGCCGCCGCTCTCGGCGGCCATGTCGACGATCACGGCGCCGGGCTTCATGCCCTCGACCACGTCGGCGGGGATGAGCAGCGGCGCGCGACGACCGGGGACGTTGGCGGTGGTGATCACCGCGTCCATCTCCTGGATCTTCTCGGCCATGAGCTTGACCTGCAGGGCCTTCTGTTCGTCGGTCAGCTCGCGGGCGTAGCCGCCCTCGTCCTGCATGTCGCCGACGCCCAGATCGAACTCGACGAAGCGCGCTCCGAGGCTCTCGACCTGCTCCTTCGTGTCCGAGCGGATGTCGTACGCCTCGACCACCGCGCCGAGGCGCCGGGCCGTCGCGATCGCCTGCAGTCCGGCGACCCCGACACCGAGCACGAAGACCCGCGCGGGACGAACCGTTCCCGCAGCGGTCATCATCAACGGGAACAGCTTCGGGGAGCGGGCCGCCGCGAGCAGCACGGCCTTGTAGCCGGCCACGTTCGCCATCGACGACAGGACGTCCATGGCCTGGGCGCGGCTGATGCGCGGCACGAGCTCGAGGGCGAAGGCGGTCACCTTCCGGTCGGCCAGGGCCCGCACTCGCTCTGGATGCACGAAGGGATCGATGAGGGCGAGGAGGACGGCGCCGGGCTGCAAGGCGTCGACCTCGGGCGGGTGTACGGCGAGGACGACGTCTGCGCCCAGGGCCTGGGCACGGTCGACCAGGGTGGCGCCCTTGGCCTCGTAGTCCGCGTCCTTGTAGCCGCTCCTCTCGCCAGCGCCTCGCTCGACCAGGACGTCCAGGCCCAGCTTTTTCAGGCGCGCGACCACGTCGGGCACGGTCGCCACGCGCGTCTCGTCAGGTGCGGTTTCGCGGGGGATGCCGACTCGCATTGAGGGAGATGTCCGGTTCGGGGGGCGGGAATTGAGCGGGCGATTCTTCGGTGAG
>JAQBVH010000122.1 GCA_027623615.1 Planctomycetota bacterium
CGCGCGACCTTCGCCGCGCGGCTCGGCACGGCGATGGAGGAGATAGGCTTCGCGGTCCTGACCGGCCACGGCGTCGACCCCGAGCTCTTCACCCGTGCCCACGGCGACGTGCGCAGGTTCTTCGAGTCCCTGCCCATGGAGTCGAAGCTCGCCCACCGCGCGGCGCGGCACGGCTCGGTCAGCCAGGGCTACTTCCCCGTGGCCGGGACGAGCGACATCCACCCGGACCTGGTCGAGGGCTGGGTGTTCTGTCGCCGCGCGTTCGGCTTCGAGGGCGACGCGCACGTGCCCGACTTCTGGCCCGCGCCCGAGTTCGAGGCGCGCTTTCGCGAGCTGGTCGCGGGGCAGTGGCCCCTGGTCCAGCCGATCATGGGCGCGATCCTCGCGCACCTCGGCCTGGACGAGCACCTGTTCGACGCGCGCCTCGAGGGCACGAACTTCGGCCTGCGGTTGAACTACTACCCGACCCTGTCGCCGGAGGAGCTGGCCAGCGGCGCGGGGCGACTGCTCGGCCACGAGGACGTCGACCTCTTCACCCTGCTGCCTGCCCCCGAGGTCGAAGGCCTGCAGGCCCTGGCCCGCGATGGACGCTGGGTGCGCCTGCACGCGCCGCCGAACTCGATCGTGCTGAACACCGGCGACTACCTGCAGCGCCTGACCAACGATCGCTTGCCCTCGACCACCCACCGGGTCAGCCCCCCCCGGGACCCGGCCCTGCGCGGGACGGTGCGCACGAGCTTCCCGCTGGCGATTTACCTGGGCGAGGACGAGCTGCTCGAGGTCCTGCCCGGCCTCGGCGAGCCCAGGTACGAACCGATCCGCGTGCTGACCTTCCACACCCGCACGACGGCCAAGTTCTACGGGGACGACTACGCGGTCGAGGCGTGAGCCGCGGGGCTCAGCCCACGAGGTCCGCGAGCGCGCGGCCCAGGCGCCGCTCGAAGCGGGCCAGCCGGCGCGGCGCGAGGTCCTTCGCCTCGTAGAGCGCCAGCGGGGTCACCTTCCGCACGCCGACCGACCCGAACACCGCGTCGCGCCAGAAGCGATACGAGAGCCTGCGCATCAGCAGGCGATCCACCACCCTGGGGGCGTGGAAGGTCTGGACCAGGAGCGCAGTCCGGCCAGACAGCAGAGGTGAGGGCGGCTCGTGGTCGTGGCGCAGCGCAACGCCGTCCACCAGCACGCGGTCGACCCAGCCCTTGAGGATGGCCGGCGGGGCGAACCACCAGACCCCGGGCGCGCGTCTGGTGGGCCCCCTCGGCGCCTGGTACGAGGCCACCTGCCCCGCCTGGGACGCAGACCTCGGCGAGGACTTCCGCGCCGGCTTCACCACCGACATTCCGGTCGTGCTCGTGCACGGCACCTGGGACACCTCGACGCCCTTCGAGAACGCGATCGAGTGCTTGCCGATGTTCACGAACGGCCACCTGGTCGTGGTCGACGGCGGCTCCCATGGCGCGCTGGGTGAAGCACGCGCAGCCAGCCCGGAGTTCCAGGAGGCTCTCGTAGCCTTCCTCGCGGAGGGCAAGACCGATGGCATGCCCGGGTTGGTGGAGCTGCCGCCGCTCGACTGGGTCGTTCCCGAGTGAGCCCTCAAGTCGACACCGGGATCTGACGACCTCGATCCCAGGGTAAGACAGGACAGATGGGGGCCTTACACGCGTGTGCGCGCGAGGGGGCATACCATCGGGCCAGCACCCGGAACCTGCACCATGCGAAAGCCCATCCTCTGCGCCCTCGGCGTTCTCCTGTCCTCGCTCTCCGCCGCCCGGGGAACGCGCTTGTTGCGCCAACCCACCATCAGCGCAGAGCACGTCGCCTTCTCGTACGCCGGTGACCTGTGGATCACGGACCTGGTCGGCGGCGACGCGCGGCGCCTGACCTCGTTCCCCGGCGTCGAGGACGTGCTTCTCGCCCGACGGCAAGACGATCGCGTTCACGGCGAGCTACGACGGCAACGCCGACGTGTACACCGTACCGATCGAGGGCGGGTCGCCCAGGCGCCTCACCTTCCATCCCGGCGGCGACACCGTGCAGGGCTGGACGCATGACGGCAGCGCGGTGGTCTTTACCTCCGGTCGCGCGAGCGCGCCGGTCGGCTATACCAAGCTGTTCTCGGTGCCTGCGGGCGGCGGTCCGGCCGAGCTCCTGCTCGACGCGCGCGTGTGGCACGGCAAGCTCTCGGGCGACGGCAGCAAGTTCGCCTACCAGCACATCCGCGCCCTCGACCAGGAGTGGCGCAACCACCGTGGTGGCAGCGCGCACCCCGTCTGGGTCCTCGACCTCTACGACCACGGGCACGTCGAGATCCCCGGCCCGCACTGTCAGAACTGGCACCCGTGCTGGGTGGGCGACAAGGTCTACTTCCTGTCGGACCGCGACCTCGCGATGAACCTGTACGTGTACGACCCGGCCACCCGAGGCGTCACGCAGCTGACACACAACCGCGAGTTCGACGCCAAGGAGCTCGAGTCGGACGGGGAGCGCTACCTGATCTACGAGGTCGGCGGCTACCTGCACCAGTTCGACACGCAGAGCGGCCAGGCGAAGCAGCTCAAGATCACGGTGCGCGGCGACCTCCCCTGGCGCCGTCCCCACTGGGAGAACGTCGGCCAGGGCCTGACGAACGCCGCGCTCTCGCCCACGGGCAAGCGCGCGATCTTCGAAGCCCGCGGCGACATCTTCAGCGTCCCGGTCGAGGCGGGTGACTGGCGCAACCTCACGAACTCCCCGGGCGTGGCCGACCGCGCTCCGAGCTGGTCGCCGGATGGTGGGCAGGTGGCGTGGTTCAGCGATGCGGGCGGTGAATACGGCCTGATGATCGCCGATCAGGACGGCCTGGGTACGCCGCGCCGCATCGAGCTGCCGGACGCGACCTTCTACTACACCCCCACCTGGTCCCCGGACGGCAAGTACGTGGCCTACACGGACGAGGGCTTGAATCTCGGCTACGTCGACGTCGAGAGCGGCACGGTGCAGATCGCCGACACCGACCAGTACGCGCATCCTGCGCGCACGGTCAACCCGACCTGGGCGCCCGACTCCAAGTGGATCGCGTACACCAGGCGCCTCGACAACCAGCACCACGCGGTGTTCGTGTACTCCGTCGAGACGCAGACCGCGCACCAGATCACGGACGGCATGTCGGACGCGATCTCCCCCACCTGGGACGCGAGCGGCAAGTACCTGTACTTCCTGTCGAGCACGAACCTCGCCCTCAACACGGGCTGGCTCGACATGACCAGCTACGAGCGTCCGATCCAGTACTCGGCCTGGCTCGCGGTGCTGGCGAAGGGCGAGCCCTCGCCCCTGCTGCCGACGAGTGACGAGGAGCCGGTCAAGGAGGTGGCGACCGAGGACGTCAAGCCGGCTGAGAAGCCGAAGGACGACGGCCCCGTCGTGACGATCGACTTCGACGGCCTCGAGCGCCGCATGTTGGCCCTGCCGGTCGGCGTGGACGAGTACGCAGGCATCGTGGCCGGCACGGAAGGGGTCGTGTTCCTGGCCTCGGCCGGCGACGGCTTCGGCGTCGACTTCGCGCGCTACGACGTGAAGCAGCAGGAGTCGAAGGAGTTCCTGTCCGGGGTGAGGGCGTTCGTCCTCTCGAGCGACCGCAAGCAGGCGCTCGTGCAAGCCGGCGGCTGGCGCGTCGTCGGCACGGAAGCGGCGCCGCCCGCGGGCAAGGGAGCGCTGAGCACCTCGGGCATCGCGATGAAGGTCGATCCGCCCGCGGAGTGGCAGCAGATGTTCCGCGAGTCGTGGCGCTACCAGCGTGACTACCTGTACGTGGAGAACGTGCACGGCGCGGACTGGGACGCGATCTATCGCATGTACCAGCCCTGGGTCGAGCACGTCGGCCACCGCTCGGACCTCACCTACCTGCTCGACATTCTGGGCGGCGAGGTCGCGGTCGGTCACTCCTACACGTTCGGCGGGGACACCCCTGACGTGGACTCGGTCTCCGTTGGTCTGCTCGGCGCGGACTACGCCGTCGACAGCGGCCGGTACCGGATCACGAACGTCCTGACGGGTGAGAGCTGGAACCCGAACCTGCGCGCGCCCCTGGCGAGCCCCGGGGTCGACGTGAGCGAGGGCGACTACCTGGTCGCCGTCAACGGCGTGGAGCTCGCGCATCCGACGAACCTCTACTCGCTCTTCGAGGGCACCGCCGGTCGCCAGACGGTGATCGAGGTCAACGAGCGCCCGTCCCGCGACGGCGCGCGTGAGGTCACGGTCGTCCCCGTCGGTAACGAGGGCGAGCTGCGCCGCTTCGAGTGGGTCGAGGGCAACCGCCGCCGCGTCGACGAGGCCTCGGGCGGCCGCCTGGCCTATGTCTGGCTGCCGAACACGGGCCAGGGCGGCTACACCTATTTCAACCGCTACTACTTCGCCCAGCAGCACAAGGACGGCGCGGTCGTCGACGAGCGCTTCAACGGCGGCGGTTCCGCGGCCGACTACATGGTTGAGCTGATGAGTCGCGAGCGGCACGGTTACTTCAACAGCCCGGTCGGTGACCGCAAGCCCTTCTCCTCCCCCCAGGCCGGCATCTGGGGCCCGAAGGTCCTGCTCATCAACGACTCGGCGGGCTCGGGCGGCGACTACCTGCCCTTCATGTTCCGCAAGATGAAGATCGGCCCCCTGATCGGCACGACCACATGGGGTGGCCTGGTCGGCATCTGGGACGTCCCGCCCCTGATCGACGGCGGCCAGATCACGGCCCCCCGCGGCGGCTTCTTCGACATGAACGGCCGTTGGTCCGTCGAGAACGAGGGCGTCTCCCCCGACATCGAGGTCGACCAGACCCCCAGGGTCGTCCTCGCCGGCGGCGACCCCCAGCTCGAGCGAGGCATCACCGAATGCCTCCGCCTCCTCGAAGCCAACCCGGTCAAGCGCCTCGAAGAACCCGCGCCGCCGATCCGCGCCGAACGCCCGAAGAAACGCTGACCTGGAGTTCTCCGTGAAACATCCGGTTGCGCTCGGCGCTCATTCGGGGGACTTCCCCTCGTCCCCAACGGAACCAGGACTCCCATGCGACCCCTTCTGATCGCGCTCGCGCTTGCTGCCTCGGCGACCGCCAACGACACCCTGCTCGTCCCCTCCCAGTACTCCACGATCCAGGCTGCGGTAGACGCAGCTGTCGACGGTGACGTCGTTCGGGTTGCTTCCGGCGTCTACATGGGCGACGGGAACCGGAACATCGATCTCGGCCTCAAGGAGCTCGTGATCGAGAGCGAGGCGGGCCCCGAGAAGACGATTATTCGCTGCAAGGGCAGCCTCGGCAACCCGCAGCGTGGGTTCCTGATCGAGGGCGGCCAGTCGAACGCCACGGTGATCGACGGCTTCACCATCCGCGGCGGCGCCACGGAGATCGGCGCGGTCGCTGATCCGTTCAACGGCGGCGGGATGCGCATCCTCAACAGCAGCCCCATCATTCGCAATTGTCACCTGATCGACAACATCGCCGCCTGCTGGGGCGGAGCCATGTTCATCGGCCACAGCGGTAGCCCGGTCATCGAGAACTGCCTCTTCAAGGACAACGTCTCCAACGACGGTGGCGGCGGCATCTTCTCGTGGGGTACCGAGCGCGTCGTCGTCCGTGGCTGCGTGTTCGTCGGCAACGACGGCGTCCCCTTCGCCGGTGCGATCCTGCACTGGGGCGCGGATCGCATGCTGATCGAGAACTGCACCATCACCGGCAACACCGCCAGCTGGTCGTCCGCGATCGACGTCTGGCCCGCGGACGTGCGCAACACGATCATCTGGGGCAACACCAACACTGCGGGAGGCGGCTCGCCCATGCAGGGCTCGGACGAGTCGACGTTCAGCCACTGCTGCGTCGAGGGCGACCTCACCTTCCCGGGCTGGGATCACGGCGGCAACCTCTACCAGAACCCGATGCTCGGCGGCGACGGCTGGCACCTGCTGTCCTCCTCGCCCTGCAAGCAAGCCGCGAGCCCGAACACCATCGTCGCTCCGGGTGCCGTCGACATGGACGGCGAGCCGCGCGAGATGAGCCGCCTGGACATCGGCGCCGACGAGTACTGGTCGCGCGACACGATCTGGCAGTAGTGCACCGGCGCGGCGCTCAGCGCAGCTTGATCCGGTCGACTGCCTGACCGAGTCCGAGGGCCACGTCCTCGCCTTCGACCAGCTGCACCTCGAGCGGCCCGCGCCAGGAGCGAGAGAGCCACGCCTTCCAGAGATCACGGGTCTCTGGGAGGCGTGCTGCTTCGGGAGCGCCGTACGGCGCGACCTCCCCGTCGAGCACGATCTGGAGGTTGACCTCCATCGCCTCGGCCAACCGCGCCTCGGAGCCGAGGGACCGCGGATGGGGCGTCGCGCCGCGCAGGACCACGCCCGAGACCCGACCCGGGAGCTGCATCGCGAGGGCGAACGCCACCCAGCCACCCGCGCCTTCCCCCGCGAACACGATCGGCCCGGTCGGCGTGCCGTGCTCGCGCTCGAGCCACAGGAGCGCCTCACGCGCTGGCTCGGCATAGCCACCCGGGTTGCGGGAGAAGCCCATCACGTTGTGGGTCCAGGCCATGCCGTCCTCCGGCGCGTGCCCGCCCGGGTACACCGCCGAGGGCGCGAGCAACGCCCAGCCTCGCCGACGGGCCAGCTGCGCCCAGGGGCCGGCGAGGATCGAGTCCTTGGTGTCGCCGTCGTCGTGGAGGACGACGAGCAACGCCGCGCTCGGCTCCTTCCCCGGCAGGTAGCCCGGCGTCCGCGCGTAGTCCTGCGCGCGGTCGTAGCTCGCGAGCATGCCCTCGTAGAGCGGCTTCCACGCCGCGCGCGCGCGCAGGGAGTCGACCTCGGGATCCTCGCGGGCGACCCGCAGTCGCGTCGTCGCGTTGCCGAAGCCCCAGTCGAGGGCACGCGCGATCCACTCGAACGCCCCGTCCTCGTCACCATCGCGAGCGAGGGCGCAGGCGATGTTGTACGCGCACACCGGCTCCTCGGGCACGAGCTCGAGGCACGCCTCGAAGTGCTCGCGGGCCGCGTCCCACTGCTGAGCCTGCAGGCGGCTGATCCCGTCCTGAAAGCGCTCTTCGTAGTCGCGCCGCGTGGCAGAGACCAACGCGAAGGGGGGCTCGTCGACCACTGCGCTCGGTGCTGAGAGACGGCTCGCCCGCTCCTGGAAGCGTGCGGCGGCAGCGGGATCACCGCAGGCGCTGTGCGCCAGGGAGAGCGCTGCGAGGTTCGTGGAGAGCGAGTGGAACGAGGGGGACCAAAGCTGCGTCCGCATCGCGAGCGCTGCCTCGAGGCGCTCCCGCGCGAGCTGGTCACGGCCGGTCGCCAGATCGACCTGCCCGAGGAGCTGCAGCGCCAGCGCGATGGGCTCGCCGGGCGCCCTGCGCCGCAGCACCTCGTAGGCACGCTCGAGCTCGCTCCGCGCGGCCTCGTAGTCCTCGGCTCCCGCCAGGGCCTGCCCGAGGGTCAGGCGCACCTCCGCCCTGCGCGCGACGTTCTCGCTCCCGCTCAGCGCCTCGAGGTTGCGGCGACAGAGGTCGGCGGCGACCTCCCAGTTCTTGAGCGCGATGTGCGCCTGCGCGAGCAGCTCGAGTGAGTCGCCCTGGTCCGCGTCCCCGATCCCCAGCTCCCGCGCCGCGAGCGCGAAGGCCCGGTCGAACATCGGCAGCGCCTGACGATGCAGTCCCATCAAGGCGTAGGCGCGTCCGCTGGCCTCGTAGAGTGCGGAGCGTACGCGCAGGTCCCCGAAGGCGATCGGCAGGCGCTCGACCCCCTCGTCGAGGAGCTGGCGCGCGGTGCGCTCCTCGCCGGGCACGCCCTCGAACAGCCCGACCAGGTACTCGACCACCGAGTTCGAGAGGC
>JAQBVH010000123.1 GCA_027623615.1 Planctomycetota bacterium
AGGCGCCGCAGCCAGTTGCGGTACTAGCCCGGCACCTGCTGCCAGGCCTCCTCGCCGAGGTGATCGCCGAAGCCGATCTTGCGCTGGCCATCGTTGGGGGTCAGGAAGACGCCCCAGCGGTAGTCGGGCATCTTGACGTAGTCGAAGTGGGCCCAGCCGTCCTTCTCCACGCTGATCGCCGTGCGCAGGTACACGTCGTTCTCGTTGAAGTCGGTCGGCCCCATCTCCTTCCACCACTCGATGTAGTCGGGCTGCCAGCGCTCGAGGGCACGTTGCAGGCGCTTGTCCGAGTTCAGGTCGACGTTGTTCGGGATCTTCTGGCTGTAGTCGATGCCGGTCATGATCAGGTGCGCTCCGTGGTGAACTCGGGACGGGTGGGCGTGCCGTAGCAGCTGAGGGCTCCGCGCTCTCCGACGGCGTTGGGGCGTTGGAAGATCCAGTTCTGCCAGGCGGTCAGGCGCCCGAAGATCTTGGTCTCCATGGTCTCGGGACCGGCGAAGCGCAGGTTGGCCTCCATGCCGGTCAGGGCGTCGGGTGAGAAGCTGGCGCGCTCCTCGATCGCGAGGCGCAGCTCGTCCTCCCAGTCGATCTCGTCCGGCGCGAAGGTCGCGAGGCCGAGGTCGTCGGCCTCGGCCGCGTCGAAGAGCTCGCCGCCCGCCAGGGCCTCGACCGCCGCCGCCGCGCTCGGATCCGCCAGGAAGCGGGTTCGCAGGCGGGTCAGGCCGTTCGACATCGGGCACGGGCCCGCGTTCATGGCGGTGACGCCGAGGAGCACCGCGCTGTCCGGGTCGTCGCTGTCCGGGTCGTCGCTGTCCGGGTCGTCGAGCACGTAGGTGCGGTCGCAGGCCAGGGCCAGCTCGAGGAAGCTGCCGACGAACGTCGTGCCGCCGTCGACGACCGCATAGAGGCTCTTCGCGGTCAGGTCGAGGCGCTTCAGCACGCGCTTGACCAGGTGGCGCGTCTCGGTCGTGAACCAGTTGCCGTCCGAGGTCAGGATGGCGTCCATCGCCTGCACCGTCGCGGCCGGACCCTGGGTGCGCAGCAGGACGAGGGCGATGTCGCGCTCGTTCATGCGCAGCTGCAGGAGCGCGTCGTCGAGCTCGCGAAAGGCCTGCAGCACCCACCAGTCACTGCCGGCGGCCAGGGCCTCGTCGGCGCTGGTGGGGCCGGCGTCCGGCGCGCTGACGGTCAGGTCGACGGTGCGTTGGTCGCGGTCGAAGGTCACCGCGACGTAGCGGTAGCGCAGGCCGTCCTCGGTCTCCTCGAAGGTGATCGGCGCCAGCGCGACGCCGTCGCCGGCCTGGGCGCGGGGCGTGGTCTGGCTGACCAGCGCCGCGGCCTCCTCGGCCACCTTCTCGTCCCACTTCGACAGGGGCGCGAGCCCGTCGACCAGGTTCCACTTCACGGCGCGCTTGCCCTTGATGCCCTCGGCGATCGTGCTGAAGACGTCGGTGTGGTCGCGGCGCAGCTTGCGCTTGTCGGTGATGCGCGTCAGGCCGCCGGTGCCGGGCAGCACGCCGAGCAGGGGCACCTCGGGGAAGGAGACCGCGCTGTTGCGGTCGTCGACCAGCAGGATGCGATCGCAGGCGAGCGCCAGCTCGTAACCGCCCCCCGACGCCGTGCCGTTCAGCGCGGCGAGGGTGCGCAGCCCGGAGTGCTCGCTCGCATCCTCGAGGCCCAGCCGCGTCTCGTTGGTGTACTTGCAGAAGTTCACCTTGAACGCGTGGGCGCTCGTGCGGAGCATCACGATGTTGGCTCCGGCGCAGAAGACCCGATCGAGGTTGCCGGTCAGGACCAGGCACTGCACCTCGGGGTGCTCGAAGCGCACGCGCAGGATGGCGTCCGCGAGCTCGACGTCGACGCCGAGGTCGTAGCTGTTCAGCTTCAGCTCGTAGTCGTCGCGCAGCCCTCCGTTCGGCTCGACTGACATGCGCAGGGTGGCCACCGGACCGTCGATCGACAGCAGCCAGTGGCGATACTGGTCCGGGTGGGTCTGGAAGGACAGACGCTCGGGGAGGGTGGTCGCGGTCACTGGGCGGTCTCCGGGGAAGGGGACGCGGCATGGGCAAGATATTGCTCACTTCGCGGAGGCTTGCGCAGTATATTGTCCATATGCAGCGCGAGCAAGCCCTCCTCACCGAGCTGGGGCGGCACCTCCGGTCCGCCCGGGAGGCCGCGGGTCTGACCCTGTCCGGCCTGGCCCGCAAGGCGGACGTGGCGCGGCGGACCCTGACCGAGGCGGAGGCCGGGCGCGCGAACCTGACGATCCTCAAGCTGGCTCGGCTGTCCCACGCCCTGCGGGTTCCGCTCGCTCGGCTGTGCGACCTGTCCGTAGGAGCGGTGCAGGCCGAGCGCGTCGCGCTCGTCGGTCTGCGCGGCGCGGGCAAGTCGTCGGTGGGGCGGGCGCTCGCGCTCGAGCTCGAGGTGCCCTTCGTCGAGCTCGACGAGCGGGTCGAGCGCCTGGCTGGCATGACGCTCGCGGAGCTGTTCGACCTGCGCGGGGCGTCGACCTACCGACGACTGGAGCGGGAGGCGCTCGAAGCAGTCCTGGCCGAGGGCGGCCGCCAGGTGATCGCGGCCGGCGGATCGATCGTGCAGGACGAGGACACCTTCGCGCGCTTGCGCGAGGCGTGCCGCACGGTCTGGTTGCGCGCGACCCCCGAGGAGCACCTCACCCGCGTCGTCGCCCAGGGCGACCCGCGCCCGATGGCGGGGCGGCCGCGCGCGATGGACGAGCTACGCGAGATCCTGGCTGACCGCGAGCCGAGCTACGCGCCCTGCGATGCGACGGTCGAGACCTCGGGGCGCGACGCGCGCGCGGTGACGGCCGAGGTCGCCGCCTGGTTCGGGCGTTAGTCCTCGTCCTCCACCCGCTCGAAGCGCACCGAGAGCTTGCCCTCGCCGCTGCCGCTCATGTCGCTCTCGCTGTCGAAGCTCTGACCCTGGAACTCGAATGTGTTGCTCGAGTGCGCGCTCATCTCGAGCTCGATCTCGAGTTCAAGGGAGAAGAGGTGACCGTGCTCCAGGTCCCAGAGCAGCTCGCCCTCGTAGGTCACCGTGTCGGCGGCCTCGTTGGTCGAGGAGTGGGTGCCCTCGTCGAACTCCTGGGTGTGCTCGATCACGCGCTCGGTTTCGATCTCGCCCTCGATCTCGATCACCGCGAGCTTGACCCCGTCGGCCTCGCGCGTGCCCCGGAACGTCAACGTGATCTCGCCGTCCGTCTCTTCCTCGATCTCGGGCTCGATGAACTCGACGCCCTCGCCATGCACCTCCTCGAACTCCTCGGCACCTTCCGGCTCCGGATACTCGAGGGGAATGCTCTCGAGGAACCCGATCGCGGCGGTGAACGTCTCAGGCTCGAGCTCCCACTCGTCGCCCTCATCGACCGCGCCGCTGGGCAGGAGCGCCGTGAAGTCCAGGTCGTAGCCGAGGTCGTCGAGCAGTTCCTCGTCGAGGTCCTCGCCGCTCGCGGCGTACGCTTCCTCGTCCTCGTCCCAGGTGAAGGTGACCGTCTCGTCCTCGAGCTCGCTCGTCCCCGCCATCTCGCCGTCGTTCGACCCCCATTCGCCTTCGTGGCGGTACTCGTCCGAGGAGAGGATCTCCTCGTAGGTCCGGCTGACCTTGGTGGCGCGCCCGTCGGCGACCGCGAGGGTTCGGTCGAGCACGACCAGGGTGGCGGTGTGGGACTGGGTGGCGCTCGAGCTCCCCTCATCGTGGGTGTGCTCCTGCTCGGACTTGCGCGTGTGCTCGAAGTGGCGGCGCAGCACGAGGCCTTCGGCGGGCCTCAGGACGATCGACTCGTCGACGCGCGGGGACGCGAGGGGAGCGGCGAGCGCAAGGGCGAGGACGAGTTGCATCGGGGTCTCCCGGAGTGGGCGATTGTGTTGGGAAGAAGGGGTCGATCTTAGGACAGCCTGGACGAGTCAGGGCCGAGGATCTTCCCGCTCCGGTTACTCTCACCGGCCATGTCCCGCCTGCCCCATGTCCTCTACGGGCTGTTCGCCCTGCTCTGCCTGACCGCCCTCGTGTGGCCGGTCTACGCCTGGGTGGGGGAGCGCATCGAGCCGCGCATCCTCGGGCTGCCCTTCGCCTTTGCCTGGAACGTGATCTGGGTCGCCGCGAGCTTCTTGGCGCTGGTTGCCTACGACCGGACGCTGGAGCGGAGGCGTCGCGCGTGAGCTCCGACCAGATCATCGTCGTCTCGATCGCCGGGCTCTACCTGATCGCGTGCCTTGCGGTCGGCATGATCCCGGCCAAGCGCTCGAGCGACAGCGCCGAGGGCTTCGTCGCCGGCGACCGGGCCATGGGCGGGGTGATGATGTACTTCATCACCGGCGCCACGATCTTCAGCGCCTTCGCGTTCCTGGGGATGCCGGGTCACGCCTACTCGCGAGGGGTGTTCGCCTGCTATGTCCTCGGCTACGGCGCGCTCGGCTTCGTCCCGTTCTACTTCCTCGGGCCGCGCGCGGCGCGGGTCGGGCGCAGGTACGGGTTCGTCACCCAGGCGGAGATGGTGGCCCATCGCTTCCGGTCCCCGCGCGTGGCGCTGCTGATGGCGGCGATCACGGTCTACGCACTGGTGCCCTACATCGCGATCCAGATGCGGGGGGCGGGCCTGGTGCTCAACGCGACGTCCGGAGGTGCGATCCCCAACTGGGCCGGGTCCGGACTCGTCTACACGGTCGTGCTGATCTACGTCCTGCGCAGCGGGGTGCTCGGGGTCGGTTGGACGAACACGTTCCAGGGCATCTTGATGATGGTGCTGGCCTGGATCCTCGGTCTGTACTTGCCCCACGCCTTGCACGGCGGGGTGCGGGAGATGTTCGACGAGCTGGCCGCGAAGAACCCGGACATGTTGCGTGCGCCGGGGTTGGCTTCCGCGAAGGAACCCGCCCTGCATGTGATTGAGCGAGCCGGTCCGGGGTCGTGGGCCGGGTACACCAGCGGCGTCCTCATCTCGATCCTGGGCTTCTGCTGCTGGCCGCAGCTCTTCATGCGCGCCTTCAGCGCCAAGAGCGAGCGCGTGCTGCGCCGCACGGTGGTGCTCTACCCGACCTTCCAGATCTTCCTCGTCCCGATCCTCTTGATCGGCTTCGCAGGGATCAACTTCGAGAAGCTCCCCGCCAAGGCGGACCAGGTGCTGCCGCACCTCTTGATGAGCCTCGACCTTTCTCCGCTGATCGTGGGGTTGTTCTGCGCCGGGGCGCTGGCAGCCTCGATGTCCTCGGGCGACGCGCTGGTCCACACCGCGGCCTCGGTGACCGTGCGCGACGGCTACGTGACCGGCCTGCGCCGCAAGCTCGGGCCCCACGACGAGCGCCGCTGGATCCGCGTGATGATCGTGGTGGTCATGCTCGGCAGCTACGCGCTCGAACGGACCTACCAGGGCGACATCGTCTCCCTGCTCCTGCTCGCGTACGGACCGATCGCTCAGTTCCTGCCCGTGCTCGTGGCCACCCTCTACTGGCGCCGCGCCACCGCAGCCGGGATCGGCGCGGGGCTCGTGTCCGGCGTCGGGCTGTCGCTCCTGATCAAGACCGGTGTGATCGAGGGTCTCGGGGTTCACGAAGGACTCTGGGGCCTCGGCCTGAACGTCGTCGCGCTCGTGGCGGTGTCCCTGACCACGTTCCGCGAGGGGGAAGAGGGGGAGGAGTTCCTGAGGGTGGCCTCGACCGAGCCAAGCGAGGCCTGAGGCGTCGCCTCGCCTGCGCGCGGGGCGTATCGTGGAGCCCGTGCTCGGGCCCCTGCTCTTGACCCTGCTTCCGGTCGCCGACTCGGTCTCCCTGACCGGTCGGCTGCTCGATCATGTTGGTGAGCCCCTGCCGAAGGCGAGCATCGAGCTCTCGGCCGCGCCGGCCGACCCGGAGCTGGCGGCCACCTGGGCTCCGCCCAGCGGGTTCAGCGGCGCCAACGGCAGGTTCGCCCTGCGCTTCGTCCCGCCGGGCGTGCCGGTCGCATGCCGCATCACCCTGCCGAACGGGGATCGGCTGACGACGACCTGGCACGGGCTGGTGCAGGGGGATCTCGAGCTCGGTGAGATCCGCCTGCCCGCGACCTCGACGGTGGCCGGTCGCATCCACCTGCCGAACGGGGACACGCTTACCGGGGGGTGGAGCGTCGTGCTCGACCTCGAGAGCCTCTTGCCCTGTGGGCTGCGCCTGCGCGCGCCGCGCAAGGCCACGCCCTCGCGCGAGTCGGGGGAGTTCCGGGTCGAGGTGCCGGCGCTGCCCGTGCGGGTCACCGCGAACCACGTGCTTGGTCTGCGGATCGCCGCGACCCTCGAGCACCTACCGGCGGGGGGCGAGGTCTTCGTGCCCCTCGTGCATCATGGCCCCGACCCGCGCGGGATGCTGCGCGTGCAGCTCGTGCATCCGATTCGGCGCGAGCTCAGCGACGACGCCGTGAGCGTGACCGACGCCGCGGGAAGGCAGCACACCGGCTCCGCCCACGGCCAGGTCGTGAGCTTCGAGGGCCTCGCGCCCGGCCTCGCCAGGGTCGAGGTCGTCGATCCGTTCTACACCGCGGGGACCACCTTCGCGCCGACGGGACAACCGCACCAGGTGGCCGTGCGCGGCTCGGCCAGCTTGATCCTCACCGTCTTCGAAGGCGACGCGCAGGCTGAGCGCTATGGCCTGCGCGTGACCTACTTCCGCGAGCGCGCAGGGCCGCAGGCGAGCCTGCGCTCCGACGCGAGCCCGCGCCCGGAGTTCGGGATCGTCGAAGACCTCCTGCCCGCGCCCCTGTGGCTCGAGGTGCGCCCGGTGACCGGGGAGGTCACCTTCGTTCCGATCAACGACCTGCAGCCGGGATCCCTGGGAGCGTACGAGGTGCACCTGCCGCGCACGATCTCCCGCACCCTCGTCCTGGTCGACGGGTCGGGCCGGCGCCTCGTCGCGCGGGACCTCGCCTGGCGTCACACGGCGCACGAGCGCTCCACGGGCGGCGTCGAGCGCGTCGATGACGAGGGGCGCCTGACCCTGCGGCTCGCTGCGGGCCGGCTGAAGCTGGAGCTCGCGGGGGACCCGCCGATCACGGGGGTCCTGGCCTGGAGCGACGAGCTCCCGGACCCGATCGAGGTCCAGCTGAGCGCCGCCCAAGCTGGATCTCGGCGCTGAGGGTCGACCGGGTGGAGCTCGGGCTCCCACGCAGGGAGTAACCCCTCAGGCGCTGGACCCTACGATGGGTGTCGTGCGCGTCCTGCTCCTGACCCTGCTCCTCGCGAGCCTGTTGACCGGCCAGGACGCCGGTCGCCTGCAGGGCCGGCTCGTGGGCCAGGACGGGGGGCCCGTCGCGGGTCGGATCGAACTCAGGTCCGCGAACAGAATGGTGGCCGACCTCGACGTGGCCGGCGGCGAGTTCGAGCTGGCCGTTGCGAACCTCCCGCTCGCTCCCACTCCCGAGCTGGTCCTCCCCGGTCCGATCACCTACCAGCTGTACGCGGACACCGTCCGTGCGCTGGCCGCCGGCGAGACGGTTGCCCTCGGGGACATCTTCGTGGGGGAGACCGTCAAGGTCACGGGCCGGGTCGTCGCGGCAGACGGCACGCTGCAGCTCGGCACGGTAGACGCCAGGGGCACGGCGCACTCCAGTCGGGCGATGGGGCTCGGCGGGGAATGGTCGGCTAGGGTCGACCCCGGCACGGGCGAGTTTCAGCTCGACGGGCTGCCACCCGGTCCGCTGCTGCTCTACCACCTGGCCGACTTCGACGTGAACCTCACGTCGGCGATCATCGTCGGCCCGGTCTTCGAGGGAGCGAACGCGCAGATCGACCTCGAGCCCGGCGCCGAGCATTTTCAGGTGCTGACCCTGGGCGAGCTTCCCGTGG
>JAQBVH010000124.1 GCA_027623615.1 Planctomycetota bacterium
TGTCACTGCCCGGCCTGACCCTGGCCCGCGGACGCGTGAGTGAGTGCTGGGAGGCCCTGACCGGCGCGCTACCTTTCCTCAAGGACGGCCTCTTGCCGAACATCTTCGGCACGGGGCAAGAGGACTCCCACTACGGCTCGGCCGACGCGGCACTCTGGTTCGTGCGCGCCGTCCGGATGCTGGGGGAGCACACCGGTCGCAAGGCCCTGCGCGAGACCTTCCGTCCGGCCCTGGTCAGCATGGCCGAGGCCTACCGCGAGGGCGCGCCCCTCGGCGTGCGCTACGACGAGCGCTGGACCCTGCACGCCGGCTCCCCCAAGCTCAACCCGACCTGGATGGACGCCCAGACGCCGGACGGTCCAGTGACACCGCGCCACGGCGCGCCGGTGGAGATCGCGGCCCTCGGGCACCTGCTGCTGCACACCCTCGCGGAGCTCGACGGCGAAGAGCGCTGGGGCGCAGCGCGGGACGAGGCCGCGCGGTCCTTCCGCGAACGCTTCTGGCTCGAGGACCTCGGCCGGTTGGCCGACCTGTGGCGCGACGGCGAGGTCGACCGAAGCCTGCGACCGAACATGCTCTTCGCCGCCGCGCTCGACTGCGCTCCGCTCACCGAGGCCGAGCGTCGGTCCTGCGTGGACGCGGCGGCGCCCCTCGTCACCCACTGCGGGTTGCGCACCCTCGGCCCGGGCGAGGACGGCTACGCACCTCGTTACGGCGGCGGGATGGTGGAGCGCGACTCGGCCTACCACCAGGGCACGGTCTGGCCCTGGCTGCTCGGCGCCTATGTCGAGGCTGCACTGCGCGGCGGCGAGGAGGACCTCACGGGCCTGCGTGCCCGCATCGAGGCCGTCGCGCCGCAGCTCGACGTCGGCGGTCTCGGGCACGTGAGCGAGGTCTTCAGCGCGGAGCCGCCCCACGAGGCGGGCGGCACCTTCGCCCAGGCCTGGAACACGGCCGAGCTCCTGCGCGCCCTCGACCTGATCGAGCGGAGGTGCCGGTGAAGGTCCTGATGTTTGGCTGGGAGCTCCCGCCCGCGATCAGCGGCGGCCTCGGCACCGCGTGTCAGGGGCTGCTCGAAGGGCTCGCCCTCCACGACGTGCACGTGCGCTTCGTCCTGCCACGCACGGTGGGCGGAGAGCGCGTGCCGCGTGGCGAGGTCCTGGCCGCCGGCGACGTGCCGCTCCCCAGGCCGATCGAGGTCGTCCCGGTCGCGAGCCCCCTCATTCCCTATGGGGACGAGGCCAGCTATGCCGAGGCCCAGGCGCACGCGGGCTTCTCCGGGGGCTTCTCCGGGGGCTATGGCGCGACCCTCGCCGACGAGGTGCGTCGCTACGGCGCGGTTGGCGGTGAGCTGGGCCGGGCCGCGGACTTCGACATCGTCCACGCCCACGACTGGATGACGTTTCCCGCCGGTGCAGCGGCCGCGGACGCTTCGGGCAAGCCACTGGTCGTGCACGTGCACTCCTGCGAGTTCGACCGCGCTGGCGTCGGCGCCGACCCGCGCATCCTCGCCGTCGAACAGGCTGGCCTCGACCGCGCCGACCGGATCGTGTGCGTCAGCGGCTACACGGCCGGCGTCCTGCGCCAGGAGTACGACATCGATGAGGCCAAGCTGCGCGTCGTCCACAACGCGATCCGTCGGCCGCGCAGACGGCCGGCCCTGCGCCGTCGCCCGACCGAGCACCCCACGGTCCTGTTCCTCGGTCGCTTGACCAGGCAGAAGGCCCCGGAGCGCTTCCTCGAGGCTGCGCTCCACGTCGCCGAGCACGCGCCGAGCACCCAGTTCGTGATGGCCGGTGACGGTGACCTGCGTCCGGAGCTCGAGCGGCGGGCGCTGGGTCTAGGCCTAGTAGACCGCATGCACTTCCCCGGATTCCTGGCCGGACCCGCGGTGCGCCGGGCATTCGACCAGGCCTCGGTGTTCGTGATGCCCTCGGTCTCCGAGCCGTTCGGGTTGGTGGCCTTGGAGGCCATGGAGCGCGGCGTGCCCGTGGTGCTGACCCGAACGAGCGGAGTTGCGGAGGCTGTCACCAGCGCTCTGAAGGTAGACTCGGAGGACGTGGAAGCCCTCGCGGACCGCGTGCTCGCCGTACTACGGCACCCGGCGTTGGCCGACCAACTCGCGCGCGAGGGGCGCCGCGAGGTGGCCACCTTCACATGGAAGCGTCAGGCCGCTCGCCTGCGCGAAATCTACGGAGAGCTCCTCGGATGACCTCCGTCGTCTTCTACTTCCAGGTCCACCAGCCCTATCGACTCGAGCGCTTCACCACCTTCGACGTGGGCAAGGGGCGCAGCTTCTGGGACGACGAACTCAACCGCGCCGTGATGGAGCGGGTCGCCGAGCGTTGCTACGTACCGATGAACCAGGTGCTGCTCGACGCGATCGAGCGCACGTCGGGCGCCTTCCGCTGCTCGTTCTCGATCTCCGGCACGGCGCTCCAGCAGATGGAGGACTGGGCGCCCGAAGCCCTCGAGAGCTTCCAACGTCTGGCGGCCACCGGTGCGGTCGAGATCCTGGGCGAGACCTCGATGCACTCCCTCGCCGCGCTCGTCGACGTGCGTGAGTTCCGCGCCCAGGCGCGCAGCCACGCGGCGCGCATCGAGGAGCTGTTCGGGAAGCGGCCGACGACCTTCCGCAACACCGAGCTGATCACGGACGAGATCATCGCTCGCTCGGTCGAGGGGCTGGGCTACCGCACGCTGCTGGCCGAGGGCGCGGACAAGCTGCTCGCGGGCCGCAGTCCCCAGTTCGTCTGGCGGCCGCGGGGTTGCGAGCACCTGCGCCTCTTGCTGCGCAGCTACGTGCCCTCCGACGACATCGCCTACCGCTTCTCGAACAAGGGTTGGGACGCCTACCCGCTGATGGCCGACGCGTTCGCGCGCGGCCTCGACGAGCTCCAGGAAGGCTCCGATTTCGTGGGCCTGTTCATGGACTACGAGACGTTCGGCGAGCACCAGTGGGAGGAGACTGGCATCTTCGACTTCATGGCCGCCCTGCCGGAGCAGATCCTCGCCAACCCGCGCTTCGACTTCGCCACCCCGGGCGAGCTGGCCGACGAGGCGGAGCCGGTGGGGGAGCTGAGCTACCCGCGCGCGTTCTCGTGGGCCGACGAGGAGCGCGACCTCTCCGCCTGGCTCGGCAACCCGATGCAGCGCGCCGCCCACGAGGCCCTGTACGCCCTGGCGCCCGCCGTCCGGGATTCGGGCCGGGCTGACCTGCTCCTGGATTGGCGCCGGTTGACCACTTCCGACCACGTCTACTACATGGCGACCAAGCAGCATTCCGATGCTGAGGTGCACGAGTACTTCTCGCCCTACGACACCCCCCACGACGCGTTCATCCTGTTCATGAACGTGCTCGACGATGTGCGCGCCCGCCTGGACGCGCCCACCGCAGCACCGATCCCCGATCCCGCCTCCACCCCTCGCGTGGACGCCCCCGCCCAGGAGAAGCGTTGAGCCACCCCGCCCTTTTCGAAGTCAGCTTCGAAGTCTGCAACAAGATCGGTGGCATCCATACGGTGCTCACGACCAAGGTGGCGACCGCCCAGAGTCGCTGGCCTGGCGAGTACATCTGCATCGGACCCTGGCTGCTCTCGCAGGCCGAGCGGTCACGCAACTTCGAGGAGGAGCAGGGCCATGAGGTCTTCACCGAGTCGTGTCGCCAGATGGGCATCCCGGTCAAGGTCGGCCGCTGGACGATTCCCGGTCGTCCGCTGACGATCCTGGTCGAGTTCTCTGGCCTCTGGGAGAAGAAGGACGACCTGCTGGCCCACCTGTGGGAGGAGCACGAGGTCGACTCCCTCGAGGGCGGCTACGACTACGAGGAGCCCGTGCTCTTCGGCCACGCGGCGGGCCTGGTCATCGAGCGCTGGTGGGAAGAGCACCTCGCCCCGCTCCACCAGCGCGGCGTGGCTCACTTCCACGAGTGGATGACTGGCACGGGGCTCTTGCACCTGCGCGAGCGCTGTCCGGCGATCGGCACGGTGTTCACGACCCACGCGACGATGCTCGGTCGGGCCCTGTCCTCGCTCGGTCTGTCGCCCGAGGACGGCCTCGCCGCCGACCCCGCGGAGCTGGCCAAGGAACACCACGTCACCGCGAAGCACTCCCTCGAGGGGGTCTGCGCCCGCGCGGCCGACGCGTTCACGACCGTGAGCTCGGTGACCGGCCCCGAGGCCGCCGCCCTGCATGCACGCTCCCCCGAGCCGCTGACTCCGAACGGCATCGACTTGGCGGTGGTCGACGAGATGGCCGGCCCGGTCGGCCGCGACGAGGCGCGCACGCGCCTGCGGCGGCTGGCGAGCTCGTTCCTCGGCGAGGACGTGTCCGATGCCGCCTTCCTGGCGACCTCGGGACGCTACGAGTTCCACAACAAGGGCATGGACCTGTGCCTCGACGCGGTCGCGGACCTCGAGTCCGTGGCCGGGCGTCGCCTGGTCCTGTTCGTGCTCGTGCCGGCGAGGAACTCGGGCGTGCGTCCCGAGGTGCGCGCTCGCGTCGACGCCGGAACGGCGACCGGCGGGTCGATCGGCCTGACCACCCACAACCTCTTGCACCCCGAGGAGGACCCCGTCCACGTCCGCTGCGCCGAGCTGGGCCTCGTCAATGCGGCTGGTTCGCGGGTCAAGATCGTGCAGGTGCCGGTCTACCTCGACGGCGCGGACGACCTGATCGGTCTGCCCTACGAGGCCGTGGCCCGGGCCATGGACCTGACCGTGTTCCCCTCGTACTACGAGCCCTGGGGCTACACGCCCCAGGAGAGCCTGGCCCTCGGCGTGCCGACCGTGACCTCGGACTACGCCGGCTTCGGGCGCTGGGGCGAGACCGAGGGGCTCGACCCCGACAGCGGGGTGACGATCCTCAAGCGTCGCGGGCGACCTTACGCCGACTCTCGCGCCGATCTGGCGCGCACGATCGAGGACTTCCTCGAGCGCGGGGCCTCCGCCGCCGAGGCCCGCGAGGCCTGTCGTCGCACGGCGTCGCGCACCTCGTGGACCGACATGTACTCCAACTACGAGTCGGCCTACGCCAGGGCTGACGCCGCGATCAGCGAGCGCCTGGCCAATGGCGCGCCGGTGCGTCGGCGTCCGCCACGTCCGGTGGTCCTGCCGCACGCCGGCGATGGTCGCCGGCCGCGCCTGACCTCCTTCGAGGTCGAGGCCACCCTGCCCCCGGAGCTGTCCGGTCTGACCGAGCTCTCGCGCAACTTCTACTGGACCTGGGATCGCGAGGGACGCTTCCTGTTCGAGGAGCTCGCCTCCGCGTCCTGGGAGGGCTCGGGCCACAACCCGGTCAAGCTGCTCCGCCGCGTCTTCCGTGAGGACACGGACCGCCGCGCCGCGGACCCGAGCTACGTGGCCAAGGTCGAGCGCGTGCTCGAGCGCCAGCGCGCTCGCCTGGCGGCGCCGCACACGGACCCGGAGCTGGGGACGTCGAACCCCGTGGCCTACTTCTGCGCCGAGTACGGCATTCACGAGTCCTTGCCGATCTACAGCGGCGGTCTCGGGATCCTGTCGGGCGATCACCTCAAGGCGGCCAGCGACCTGGGCCTGCCCCTGATCGCGGTCGGGCTCTTCTATCGCAAGGGCTACGGCGGTCAGCGCCTGACGATCGACGGGGAGCAGGAGACCTACGAGGTCGACAACGACCCGCGCAACCTGGCGCTGACTCCGGTGCGCGACGCCAGCGGCGAGCCGCTCACCGTGCGCCTGCAGCTCCCCTCGAGCGAGCTCGTCCTGCGCGCCTGGCTGGCCAAGGTGGGACGCATCGACCTCTACCTGCTCGACGCGGACTGCCCCGAGAACCGGCCCGAGGACCGCGACATCACCCGCCGGCTCTACGGCGGCGACTCGAAGACGCGCCTGCGGCAGGAGCTCGTGCTCGGTCGAGGCGGCGTACGTCTGCTCGATCGCCTCGGGATCGAGCCCGCAGCGTGGCACATGAACGAGGGACACGCGGCCTTCCTCGGCCTCGAGCGGGTCAGCCATCTCGTGCGCGAGGAAGGCCTGACCTTCGCCGAGGCGCGTGAGGTCGTGCGCGGCTCCACTGCGTTCACGACGCATACCCCGGTGCCGGCGGGGCACGACCGCTTCTCCCACGACCTGTTGCGCCCGTACTTCAACGACGTGGCGGGCTGGGCCGGCATCGACTGGGATCAGTTCCTCGAGCTCGGCCACGCCGACGGTGACGGGGACGACTTCAACATGACCTACCTGGCCCTGTCCTTCTCGGGCTGTGTCAACGGGGTCAGTCAGATGCACGGCGATGTCAGCCGTGGGCTGCTCGCGTCCTACTGGCCCGGCCTGTTCGAGAGCGAGGTCCCGGTGGTGGGCCTGACCAACGGCGTGCACCTGCCGACCTGGACCGCGAACGAGATCGCCGCCCTCGTCTCGCCGGGCGAGCACCCCCCCAAGGGCGAGGAGTTCACTCAGAACGCGCCCAAGATCGACCTCGCCGAGCTCTGGCAGGCCCGGCGCACGGCGAAGGCACGCCTGGTCGAGGCGGCGGCCGCCCGCATGACGAGGAGCTTCGTGGAGCGCGACGACTCACCGCTCTTGCTCGAGAAGGTCCTCGGCGGCCTCGACGAGGAGGCCCTGTTCATCGGCTTTGCCCGGCGCTTTGCCCCGTACAAGCGCGCACACCTGGTGTTCCAGGACGCACAGCGCCTGTGCCAGATTCTCGGAGACGGGGACCGGCCCGTGCGCCTGTTGATCGCCGGCAAGGCCCACCCGGCGGATGGCCGGGGCAAGGACATCCTCGCCAGCATCGCCCGGGAGGGCCGCAGCGAGGACCTGTCCGGCAAGGTCATCTTCCTCGAGGACTACGACGCCGACCTGGCACGCTACTTGGTGCAGGGCGTCGACGTCTGGCTGAACACGCCGACACGTCTGATGGAGGCCTCCGGAACCAGTGGAATGAAGTCGGCTGCCAACGGCGGTCTGAACCTGTCGATCGCCGACGGCTGGTGGCCCGAAGGGGCCGACGGACAGAACGGCTGGACGATCGCGGGGGAGCGGATCTACGACGAGCAGGTCCTGCAGGACCAGCACGACTCCGTGACCCTCTATCGCCTGCTCGAAGAGGAGGTCGTCCCCCTGTACTTCGACCGCGACGACCAGGGCGTCCCGCGCGCCTGGCTGACCCGAGCGCGCCACGCGCTGGCCACCCTGCCCGCGATGTTCGACAGCGTGCGCATGGTCGACGAGTATGCCCGGCGGGCCTATCGACCCCTGGCCCGCTCGCACGCGGCCCTGGTAGAGCGCGCCTATGCGCCCGCCCGCGAGGCTGCACGCCGCCGGGCGCGCCTCGAGCGCGGACTGGTCGCGCTCAAGGTGCATGGGACCGCGGTCGGGGAGCTCGCGTGCCTGCGCGTGGGCGAACCAGTCGAGGCGCGGGTCGAGCTGGAGCTCGGTGAGCTGTCCCCGGACGACGTGCTGGTCGAGCTCGTGGTGGGGCATTCCCGTGGGAATCCGCAGCTGATCAACGAGGTGCACGTCGAGCTCCTGCCGGTCGGCAGCGCCAAGGACGGCGTGATCGCCTTCGAAGGCTCCCAGGTGATCGAGCGCTCCGGCGAATACGCCTACGGCATCCGCGTCCGCGCCCGTGAGGCCGAGGGCTCCGGCGGATGGAAGGAGATGGTGCGCTGGTTGTAGGGGCGCTCCTCGCGTTTCCGCTGCTCGTCCTCCTGCAGGACGAGCGCAGCCAGGCGCCGGTCGATCCCGACGCCCTGCTGCCGCGCTCTGTCCAGGACAGCCTGGCGGCCCTCGACCCGACCGTCGCCGGTTGGGGCAGCGAGGCGTTGGCGGACGCGGTGCACGAGCT
>JAQBVH010000125.1 GCA_027623615.1 Planctomycetota bacterium
CCCGCGGGCGGGCACGAGCCGCTCCTCGGGTGCGAGCCGCGTCGCCCAGACCTCGCTGCCATCGTCCAGGGCGAGGGCGCGCACCACTCCGTCGTCGCCGCCGACCAGCACCTGTCCGGCGTCGAGCACGGGCGCGAGCCGCGCCGCGGCCGGCAACAGGGTCGACCAGCGCAGCGCGCCGCTGCTCAGGTCGAAGCAGCGCACCTGATCGTCGCTCGAGGAGGCCTGCACCACGACCTGGCCGTCGCAGACCGGCGCGTGCACCCGGTCGAAGGTCACGCGCGCGGTGATCGAGTCGAGGCGCTGCCAGTAGCTGCCCCTGGCCGGCTGCCCCCACCCGGGGCGCGGCGCCGCGCCCTCGTAGCGCCAACGCTCCACGAGCGGGACCGCGAGGACGCTCGCCGTGTACCCGCTGCGTCGACGATCGGCGCGATGGGTCGGCCAGCCGGGCTCTTCGGCGAGCGGCGCAGCTGTGCAACAAGCGAGCAGGACGGAGAGCAGGGCCATGGGACCATCCTACGTCCAGCCCTTGACCTGCCGCGATCTTCGCCCGGCGGGGCGCGCCTTGGACTACCCTCTGGCCCCATGCAGGCCATCACCTTCCGCGGCATCCGCGACCTCGTCTGCTCGGAGGTCCCCGAGCCCCAGCTGCTCGACCCCCGCGACGTGATCGTCGCCGTCCACCTGACCGCGATCTGCGGGTCGGACCTGCACCCTTATCGTGGGAGCGAGACCGGCCTCGACGTGGGCACGATCTTCGGCCACGAGTTCCTCGGCGAGGTGCTCGAGGTCGGCGCGGAGGTCGCGAACTTTGCCGCGGGCGACCGCGTCGTCGCGCCCTTCACCACCAACTGCGGCAGCTGCTGGTACTGCGAGCAGGGGCTGACCGCGCGCTGCGAGTCGAGCCAGCTGTTCGGGTGGGTCCAGGACGGTCAGGGCCTGCACGGCGCCCAGGCCGAGCGGGTGCGCGTCCCCCACGCCGACGCGACCCTGATGCGTGTGCCCCACGGCGCACGCGACGAGGAGGCGCTGTTCGCAGGCGACGTGCTCTCGACGGGCGCCTTCGTCACGGAGCTGGCGGAGGTCCGCGCCGGCTCCTCGGTCGCCGTGCTCGGCGCTGGCCCGGTCGGCCTGATGGCCTCGATCGCAGCGCGGGAGGCGGGCGCGCAGCTGGTGTACGTGCTCGACTCGGTGCCGGAGCGCCTCGCCCTCGCGGAGGGCTTCGGCGCGACGGGCCTCGACTACACCCTGGCCACCACCCGCGAGCGCATCCTCGACGAGACCGGCGGCCGCGGGGTCGACGGGGTGCTCGAGTGCGTCGGCAGCCCCGGCGCCACGCGTCTGGCGTTCGACCTGGTGCGCTTCGGCGGCACGGTCGCGGCGGCCGGCGTGCACACCGAGGACACGTTCGCCTTCTCGCCGGTCGAGGCCTACGACAAGAACCTGACCTACCGCGCCGGTCGCTGCTCCGCGCGGCGGCTGATGGAGAAGACCCTGCCGCTGGTCGCCGGGAGGCGCTTCGACCTGGCCTCGATCATCTCCCACCGCCTGCCCCTGTCGGAGGGACCGGACGCCTACCGGCTCTTCGACGAGCGCCAGGAGGGCTGCACCAAGGTGCTGCTGCTCCCGAACGCCTGACTGGACCTCAACGCCTGACTGGCCTGACCGGGCCTCACTGCCAGCCGAGCCGCTCGATGACCTCCGGGTCCGCGAGGGCCGGCCCGAGGTCTTCGTCCTGGAGCAGCTCCTCGGGCTCCCAGCCGAGCTCGAGGCAGGCCTCGACCGCGGAAGCCGTGCGCCGCGCATTGCCCAGGTGGGCGCGCAGGAGCAGCACGTGGAACGGGTCGACGCCAGGCTTGACCAGGAAGCCGCGCGCTTCCTTGGCGCGACCGGTGCGGACCATCGCGCGCAGCATGGCCTCCTGGAGCGCCCAGGTGTAGCCGGACTCCTCGAGCCGCGTCGCGAAGAGGTCCGCCTTGCCGAGCAGCTCCGCGGCCTGCTCCTCCTCGCCGCGCAGCCAGTGGGCGTAGCCCTGCCAGGCGCCCAGCTCCGCGTCGTTCGGATGATCGGCCCGGCGCAGCTCGACGCCGGCGAGCAAGGCCTCGGCATCCTCGCTCCAGTAGCAGCTGTCGAGGATCCACTCCCAGGCCCGCTCGGTCGGCTCGAGGGTGTAGGCGGCGCCGACCTTGCCGGCCCGGATCAGGTTCTCGACCCGCATCTCGAGCACAGTGTCCAGGTCCTCGTCAGCGCTGGCCAGCTGCATGGCCTTGGCGAAGTGTTCCTCGGAGGTCCCGTAGTCCCCACGCAGGCACGTGCGACGACCGCGATGGAAGGCGGGTCGGTAGTCGCGCGGGTGGTCCGCGGCGTGGCGCGCGGCCAGGGCCTCGAACGGCTCGTCCCCCTCCTCGCCGGCGTCGATCTCCCAGGCCAGGTAGTCGAAGGCAAAGTGGGCGTCGTCCGGGACCTGCGCATAGGCCCAGACCGGATCGTCGTCCCAGACGCCGCCGTAGGTCAGGATGTTGCCGAGGTAGATCTCGCGCTCGCCTGCGGGCACGTCCGGGAGCACACCCACCAGGATCTGCGCCGCGGCGCGGAAGTTCTCCTCGGCGGCCTCGGCCTCGGCCAGGTAGTACTCGACGTTGGTGTCCTCGGGGGCGAGGGCGTCGAGCTGCGCGCAGCAGAAGCGCAGCGCGGCGAGCGCCTCGACCTCGAGCAGGTAACCGGCCAGGGCGTCGAACCATCCGCGCACGTCCGGGAAGGCGGCCAGGCGGCGCAGCAGCTCCTCGTCGTGGCCATTGCCGTGCAGGCGCATCAGCTCGCCGAGCGCGTCGAGCGACCCGGGGTTGTCCTCCAGGGCCCGCAAGAGCACGGGGAAGGCCTCCTCCTCCCGGTCGAGTTCGATCAAGAGGAAGCCGACGCTCGCATCGGTGTCGGCGTCCGTCCCCAGGATGGCCTGGTAGCGCTCGGCGGAGGCGAGGGCTTCGGGGTAGCGCTCGAGCGCGGAGAGCACCGTGGCGCGCAGAATGTGCACGAGGGGCGTGGTGTCCGAGAGGGCCTGGGCGCGGTCGAGCCCGACGAGGGCGGACTCGTACTCCTCGAGCAGCGTCTCGAGCGCCGCGCGTTGTACCCAGTAGACCGCCTTCAGGGAGTCCGGGACCTCGAGCTCGCCGAGCTGTTCGATCAGCCGCTGCGCGGAGGTGTAGTCATCCGCGACCAGGGCCGCGTCGAACTGCTGCATGACCTCGATGAACTGCAGGAGGTCCCCGCTCGAATCGTGGACGGCCGCGGCCATCAGCGTGGAGGCGCGCAGGCCCAGGTCGAGGTCCATCCAGTCGTAGGTGCGCCAGCGAGCATCCTCTCCACGCACCAGCCACCAACGCAGGATCGTCCAGACCTCGAGGTCGGGGTCCATCACGCGGATGATCACGCGCGTGGTGCCGTCCGACTCCGGTTCGACCGAGCGCAGCTCGAGCCGCTCCGTCAGGTGATCGAAGTCGCCGCCGGTGAAGCCCGCGATCAGCCCCATGCGCAGACCGAGCATGAAGCCAGGCGGCATGTCGACGCCGAGGGTCTCCATCTCGTCGGCGAGATGGTCGAAGTCGAGGCAGGTCGAGATGAGCTCGGTGTCCCGCTCCTCGATGCCCTTGGTGAGCTGGTCGAAGAAGGACTGGACCTCTTCGTGAAGCGCGGTGTCGTCCTGGGGAGACGCGGCGAGCAGCGGCGAAGCGAGGGCGAGCAGGAGCAGGAGCAGCGGCTGGAGCGTGCGCATGGCGCACATCATCCCCCCCGCTGCCCGCTCGCGCCAGCCGCGGCGCGGGGTCAGGACCCCGCTGGATCCGGGTCTGGCTCGGTCACCGGGTCCTCGGACATCCGGCCTGCCATCAGCTCCGCGACGGGGCGCGTCTCCGGCAGCTTGTCGAGCAGGATACGTACGACGGCGGTGATGGGCGTCGCCAGGAGGGTGCCCACGAAGCCCCAGATCATGCCCCAGAAGATCAGTGCGAGCAGGATCGTGACCGGGTGCAGGTCCATCGAGTCGCCGAGCATGCGCGGCTCGAGCAGGTTGCCGACCGAGAACTGGATCACCCCAGGGATCAGGATCGCGCCGACCTGCTGGTACAGCTCATAGTCCCCGCCGAGCACGATCGGAAGCGGCATCACGGTCGCGATGATCGAGCCGATGCTCGGGATGAAGTTGAGCAGGAACGCGAGCAGGCCGAACACGATCGCCATCTCGATCCCGAGCAGCATGAGGACGAGCCAGGTCAAGACGCCGGTGATGCTCGACACGACCACCTTGGTCATGACGTAGCCCTTGATGCGCTGCTCCACGTCCCCGAGCGTGCCGGAGTAGGCCCTGCCCGAGACGAGGAACATCATGAAGATCATCACGAGCACGAGCTGGGAGAGGATCCCCAGCAACCCGTTCGCCACGCCTGACGCGATCGAGTTGACCTGGGTCGGAGTGATCTTCAGGTCGGTCAGCGCCTCCTTGTTCAGGCCGAGCTTGGGCGCCCACGCGTCGCGCAGCCCGATGAACCGCTCGACGTAGACCTGGACGTCGAGCTGCGCCACGGACTGGGCGACCAGCGCGCCGAGCAGCCCGGCGATCACCAGCCCGAGCACCCCTGTCAGGAAGAGCGCCAGGAGCCGGGGCAGCTTCAGCTTCCGGTGCAGCGCCTCGACGACCGGCGTCAGCACCACCGTGAAGAAGAAGGCCAGCATGAACGGCACCATGACCGGCGTGAGCCAGTTCAGGGCCGCCCCGAGCGTCACGGCCGCGATGGTCAGCAGGCTGAACGTCTGTATGCGCTGGTGGTGGGGCTCCATGGGCGGTGCGGGGTGGAGGTGGCACGGACCGCCGGAACGTAGCGATCCAGGGGGGCGGATGGAAGCCACGCCTACCCGCCGCCGCCCTGCCCCTTCAGCGCACCCTCAGGAATTCCACCTCGGCGAAGCCTACTGCGCTCTTGCCGAGCTCGCCCTGGTGCGCCGTGAGGATGCGCAGCTCGAGCTCGCGCACGCGCTGGTCCTTGGGGAAGACCAGCGCCGTCTTGCACATGGGGTCGGGGTCCATCTGGACCTCGTAGCGCTCCTTGCCGTTCACGATCACCTCGACCGTGGAGGGCTGGGGCGCCCCGGCTTGGCTCTGACGCGGGTGGGCGTGGGAGAGCAGGAGCGTGCTGCCCTTCACCGGCCGCGTGACCGCGAGCCGCAGCCAGGGGTGGGCATCGTTCGGATTGCAGTGCCAGCGGGACTCCTGGGACCCGTCCACCGCCATCTGAGGCAGCTGGTTGCCCGCCTGGCTCGAGCTGGTGGCGACCACCTCGATGCCGTGGAACAGGCTCTCGGTGCGCTGACCGGCGTAGCCGAGCTGCTCGGGCCGGAGCACGTCCCCCACCTGCACCGTCAGCACGGGCGCCGCGAGCTCCTCGCGGCCCGGCACGAGGCCCTCCTCCGCAGCCGGCACGCGCACGGCGACGTCCGCGTAGAGCTCCCAGTCGCCCGAGCGTGGGAACTCGTGCTGGATGCCGTAGCGCTGATCGCGGGACGGCTGCTCGCCGTTGCCCTGCGCCACGCCGATCTGCGCGAACTCCCCCTCGCCCTTCGGTCGCGCGAAGTAGGTGACCTGCTCGACGCGCGGCCCCTTGCCCTCGTCGCCGGGGAACTCGAGGCGCGCGCGCTCTGCGTCCGAGAAGCCGAGGATCCAGATGCCCTTGCGCTGCTTGCCGCTCGCCGCGAGCTGCACGCGCGCCTGCGGGTCGTCGGTCGCCCAGCGATCCGCCACGACCTTGATGGTCTTCTCCCCCGTCGAGGGCGCGCTCGCCCGCCGCAGGAAGAGCAGCGCCAGGATCGTGTCGACGTAGTTCTCGCCCCCGGACCACCCGCCGCTGCCTTGCTGGGCCTTGACCAACCATTGGGCGCCGTCCCAGTACCAGTTCAGCCCGCCGACGTGCTCGAGGTCGAGGATGCTCCCCACCCGCTCCATCCCATAGATGAAGAAGTAGTGGTGCGCGTTGCCATGGCCGGGGTTGCCGCCCCAGTCCATGTTCTCAGCGAGCCAGGCGAGCCCGGCCCGTTTGGCCCGCATTGCCTCGCTGCGGTACTTGCCGGGGAGCTCGCCGCCCAGGTTCTGCCGGCAGATCTCGATGATGCTGACCCCGGCGGTGGTCATCGAGCCGGTGGCGTGACCATGCGGCCGGTAGCTGAACCCGGCGCCCGGGCCGAGGCTGGGTCCGGTGGTCGGCGCGGCCCGACCCTCGATGCCCTCGAAGCAGCGCAGCGTGCCCTCGAGCAGCCGCGTCCAGACGCGCTGCGGCACGGGGACGCCGACCGTCTCACAGGCGCGCAGGGCCAGCGCCACGTAGAGCGTGTTCGACAGGTCGTGGGGCAGCACGTTGCCGCCCGGGTGGACCGGATAGGCCCAGAGCCCCGAGCCCTCCTGGAAGTCGATCAGGTCATCCAGGCGCCCCTCGATGACCGACTCGAGCGCGGGGTCCTGCAGGGTGCACAGGAACAGCAGCTCGCAGGCGACCGAGTACGTGTAGTGCGTCGGGTTGGCGAGCACGAACGCCTTCGCCCGCTGCACGGCCGGGTGGGCGACCGGGACGCCGCTCTTCAACAGGCAGTAGGCGGAGTAGGCGGTCAAGCCGTCCCCGTAGCCGCCGTAGCCGGGCCAGGACCCGTCGAGGAGCTGGTGCCGCAGCAGCATCTGCACTCCCCGGTCGATCGCGCCGTCGATCGCAGCCTGGGGAATCTTCGACCAGCCCGCGAGCTGGTAGCCCCAACCGCCGCCGCCGTTGGCCACCTCGACCAGGAGGTGATTGACGCCCTCCCGCAGGGAAAGATTCAGGCTGTGGTCGCTGACGTTGAGGCCGCGCGCCACGGCCTTGTCGATGAGCAGCTCTCCGTTGAGCCAGAAGCGGATGCCGTCGTCGGAGCCCGTGCGCACCGCCAGATCGAGCGGCCGCGGGCACGTGATCGTGCGGTAGACGTAGGCCACCGCGTTCTCGTGCCAGCCCTGCACGCTCACCGGCGCGTCGAGCACCTTGGCGAACTCGATCGCCCCGACGTCGAGCTTGCCCGCGCTGTCACCGAGCTCCTTCCAGTGGAGCTCGACCGCGCCCTTGCCCGGGTGATCGCGGGCGAGGTCCATGCCGGGGCCGTCGACACCGAGGAACTTCAGCTCGCGCTCGACCGATTGCACGGTCGCCACATCGTTCACCCCTTGGGGGTGATCGAAGGGACCGATCGTCCACCAGCTACCCCACTCCTGGGCGGCAGCGGTCGAGGTGAGGGCGAAGAGGGTGAGGAGGAGGTGCTTCAAGCCAGGAGCCCATGTAGCACATGACCGTGAACGTCGGTCAGGCGACGCTCGATGCCATTGTGCAAGAAAGTCAGCCGCTCGTGATCGATCCCGAGCTGGTGCAGCACGGTCGCCGACACATCATGCACGCTCGTCGGGTGCTCGACCGCGCGGAACGACCACTCGTCGGTCGCGCCGCGGCTCGTCCCGCCCGCCACCCCGCCGCCGGCCATCCAGCTCGTGTATCCGAAGGGGTTGTGGTCCCGGCCCTTGTTGCCCTGACTGCAGGGCATTCGGCCGAACTCGGTGTTCCACAGGACGATGACCTCGTCGAGCAACCCGCGCGCCTTCAGGTCGGCCAGCAGCGCGCCCGCGGCGCGGTCCATCTCCCGGCCCATCGCGCCGTGGTCGCGCTCGAGTTCCTCGTGGCTGTCCCAGTTGCGACGCGGGAAGCCGTTGTCCGCGCCGCTCCAGACCTGGACGAAG
>JAQBVH010000126.1 GCA_027623615.1 Planctomycetota bacterium
TCCGCTCCGCGGGCGAAGAGGCGCCGACGCCCTGGAAGTGGTCGGGCGCGCCGAACAGGACCTCGTCGACCAACGTGGGCGGAACTCCACCGCCGCCGCTGCCCTGGCCCGTGCCGCCGCCGGCCTCGCCGCCGATCTTGACCTGACCGATCGTCCGCGGACGCTCGCCCGAGGGCCACTTGACCATGCGCGCCAGGAGGCGCGCATCGAGCCGGCCCCAGGCCTCGTCGAGCTCGCCGGTTTGACCGGTGCCGGCCAGGAACGGCTCGGGGCTGTGGCTCTGGAAGGCCACGTACTGGGTGTTCAGTCCGCCGAAGTCACTGCCGTCGACCTCGACCTCGAAGGTCGGTCCGTCCTGGGCGAGCAGGTCGCCGCCGGGCTCATGCAACCAGCTGTAGCGCACGTCCTCCCGCATCGGAATGTGCGCGCGGTGCACGACCAGCGGCCAACCGATGTGATCCGCGTTCGGGCCGGAGAGGAAGACCTCGTCCCGCGCGCCGATGCGTCCAGCGTCCGCGTCTTGATGGCGGAAGCGTACGACCGGCGTGACCAGCGCGCCGCCGGTCTGGGCGTGGCTATGGGTGCCGAGCACGCCGCGGAACTGATAGACGCTCCAGATCGCGCGCGACAGCGGGTACTGCGCGAGCTCGGACTCACCGAGGTAGGGATCCCAGACCGTGCCGTAGGCCTTGGGCGTGGGCTGCGGGGCGGGGGCTGCGCCGCCGAGCTGCGGACCGAAGCCCTGCACGACGTGGGGCGGACCGCCGGGGCCGCCGCCGCCAGGACCCCCACCACCTCCGCCGGGGGCGGGACGACCGGTCACGTCGCGCTCGACGCCGCGGCCTCCCATCAGGGTGCCCCACACGCCCATGAGGGCCTGGGGGTGATCGCGCACGAGCTGGCCCTGCTGCTCCTGGATCGTGTCGTAGCGCACCCACTCGGTGAGCTCGGCCTGATCCAAGTTGGTGATCTGCGCGAACTCGCTGCGCTCGTCCTCCAGGTTCTGCTCCGGGGGCAGGAAGTCGAGCTGGGTCGCCGAGGGCACCGAGATCGAGATCGGAACGACGAACCAGCTCCAGGAGAGGGCCTCGGACGCGAGGGTGCCCTGGTCGTCGATCGTGGTCGATTCCCAGTCGAGGACGAACACCCGCGTGCCGCCGCCGATGGCGGCCGGGTCGAGCGAGCCGTAGTACGGCAACTCACCAGCCACCTGATCGCCGCGGGCGGCGATCTGCAGGATGTCCCCGCTCCAGCCCGAGTAGCGCACGACCTCGAAGCCCCCGAGCGGCGCGTTCGGCGGGTTGGCCGACTGCATCTGGGGGTCCACCCCCCAGCGGCGCTGGCAGAGCATTGCGTAGCCGCCGTCCGGGTGGAAGGCGTCCATCACGTTGCCGGCACCGTCGTCGGCCAGGGTCAGCTGGAGGCCGGAGTTGTTCGTGGCCTCGTAGCCCAGACCGAAGTACTGGGCGCCGGCCAGGATGGGGTCCGGGTCGCCGTCGAGGCCGACCACCTTGGCCACCTTGAAGACGCCCAGGTCGCTGGCGAGGCTCTTGGCCCCGGTCCCGCCGGGGATGTCGTCGGTGAAGGGGATCGAGTAGCCGTAGACCTGCACCATCGCGCCGGCCGGGTGGTCGACCGTGGTCGAGCCGAGCTCCTCGGGGATGCCGTCGAGGCCCCAGCGTTGGCGCGCCAGGCGGCCGCCGAAGCCGGCATCGGGTCCGGCCTCCTCGTGAGCGCAGGCGAGCGTATTGCCGCTGCGGCGGAACTCGATCAGCTCGTTCCCCACGCGGGCGACGCCGCGGGCGGGGAAGCCCTCGGCGTCCTCGAGGTAGAGCGTCCCATCACCCTGGCCCGCGGCGCTCGCGAGGCGCGACATGGCCAGGCGGCGCACGCCGCTCGCCGTACCGTTGACGAGCATGTCGACCTGGTCGGGGCGCGTGCCCTGCATGTCGATGGCCACGTGGGACCAGGTGTTCGCGGGCAGCCCGGGTCCGTCCCCTTGGGCGATCGCGTAGCGCACCTCGGTCGCCTCGGTGTGGGCGGAGTCGCGGTGGTCGCCGAAGCCGTCGATCACGCGCAGGACGAGGTCTTCCCCTTCGACCGCGAGGCTGAGTCGATCAACCTCCGGCGCGGCGCCCTGCACGTCGAGCAGGAACCCGTCGCCGCCCTCGGGCTTGATCCACATCTCGAAGGAGATCGGACGCATCAGGCCGTCGTTGTCGGTCGCCCACTGCACCTGCTTGTGGTTCGGGGAGCGCCCGATCGCCTGGTCGGGCAGGTACCGGCCCTCCGGATCACGCTCCTCGTTGTCGAAGTGCAGCATGCGCTGCTCGCGCCGGCCGGACTCCTGCACGCGCGCCGCCCAGAGCTGGGCGAAGTCGTCCTCGCCTTCGCGGCTGGCGAAGGTGCGCACGGGCTCGCGCGCCTCGCCCCCGTCGCTGACCACCTCGTCGTGGAAGCCTGGCAGGTACGGGCCGCTGGGCAGGGTGCCCATGTTGGGCCACGCCCGCGAGGGCGGCACGGCGCTGCCGTCGTAGCGCGTGGTCGACGCGGGACCGGTGGACCAGAAGAGGCCGGTGCGCGAGAGGCGCATGGCCTCGTCGAAGTCGTCCTGGGTGCCCCACATCGTGAAGAGCGGCTTCTGGGGCACGACCACCTCGACCCGCTCGCGGTGACCCCGCGTGCGCTCGAGGCCGCTGACGCCGTTGACCGAGGCGCGCAGGTCCAGGGCGTACACGTCCCGGCTGACGAAGCAGAAGGGCATCGTCGAGTACGCCAGGATGCCGTCGTTGGCGTTGAGGCCGTTGAGGTAGAGCGCGACTGCGTCGGCGGAATCGATCAGCCCGCCGCTGCCGCTCGGAAGGCTCTCGGGGTGGGGTGCGCCCTCGGGCAGCTCCTCCAGGCCCGCGGCGGGCAGCACGACCCGCAGCAGGAAGTCCTGGAACCCCTCGAAGGGTCGCGATTCGACCACCAGGTCCGCCAGGGAATCGGCCTCCCGCTCGGTGATGCGATCGTTGCGCCCGTCGATCTGCAGGTTCAGGAACAGGGCGCGCAGCACGTTGCGCGGCGCAGTGTTCAAGTTGACCGGCCGCTTGCGCATCACCTTCACGACCGTGCGCCAGGCGTCGTAGTCGTTCTCGAGCACGCTCTCGAGGCGAATCCGCCCGCGCTCGATGCCCTGCACCATGCGCAGCTCGGAGGCGTCGCCGTCGCCGATCCAGATGGTGCAACCCGCGTTGACATAGCGCGGGTCATCGACGCTGATCGTGAGGGTCTCGCCCCCTTCGATGTGCGAGGTGAGGCGCACCGGACGCTGCCAACGGTCCCCGCCGCGCACGCTGCCGTGCACGCTGCAGTGATCGGACAACAGGAGGATCGTCTCGGGGCCCATGCCGCCGCTCAGGGCGAACTGGTCCGCGTCGGCCAGCTGCTCGAAGCTGTCGAACGTGCGCGGGTCCGCGTCCGAGCCGAGGCGCCAGATCGCGGGCGCGAAGGCGCGCTGGTCGATGACGTGGGTGCCGATGCCGTGGCCCGAGGGCGGCCTGGGACCTTCGGTGAGCCAGCCCTCGTCCTCGGCCTGCGTGGTACCAACCCCGCGATCGAGGCCCGTCAGGCCCTCGTCGCCCGACTTGCCGTAGCGGATCAGCTCACCGCGCACCCAGACGAAGCCGCCCTCCGGAGCGAAGCCCGCGTCGCTGGCGACGGGCAGGCTGCTCGCCTCGCCGTCGATCACCTCGGTCAGGCGCGTGGTCAACCCGAGCACGTTCGCGAGCATCTGCGGACCCGCGCTGTTCAGGTCGATCAGACCCGAGATGTCACGCACGTCGAGGTCCCACATGATCCCCTTGGGATCGGTGGCGTTGACGAACTCCGGGTCGAAGTCGATCTCGACCTTCAGCTCGTCGAGGCTGTCCCAGAACTGCGTCTCGTCGGGGGAGCCCTGGTGGGTGTGACTCAGTCGGTAGCGGGCGAAGCGTGCGGCGCTGTCGAGCGCCAGCCGGCGCTGGGCGTTGGTCGCGTGGTTCTGGCTGTGCTTGTTCGCGTTGCGCGCCGTCGCGAGGAAGGGCGCGCAGAGGATCAGCAGCGCGAGCAGGACGAACAGCACCGTGATCATCACGAAGCCTGCTTCGGAGCGAGTTTGTCTGCGTGGCTGCATCACGTCCTCCACTACTCCACGGTCCCGTACATCCCGACGCGCACGGTCTCCGTGCGGCCGCTGGGCATCTCGAGGAAGATCTCGACTGGCTCGAAGTGCAGCGTCGGGTCGAGGGAGCCTCCCGCGACGAAGCGCACGACCTTGGGCAGGGGCTCCCTGAAGAGCACGTCGCCCGGCAGCTGCTGCAGATCGGAGGCCACGACCACGGCGATCGACAGCTCGTCCAGGATCATCGGCAGGTGGGCGGCGCGGTCGCCGAGGCGCAGGGGCTGCTCGACCTTCCACACTTCGAAGTCCGCGGCCTCGCTCGCGACCTCGATCCCGTCCGCCAGGATACGCGCGCGGTGGCGGTCGTACGAGAACCTCAGGTGCAGCCAGTGGTCCTTGCGCAGCAGCCCATCCGTGGTCTCGAGGGTCAGCCCCGCACCGTGTCGCGCCCGGCCGGTGCCGGACTCGATCGCGTGGCGGTAGATGCGCATGCGCAGGCCGCCGCCCGCGGTCATGTCGACCTCGAGCACGTCGGCGACCTCGAGCAAGCGGCCGGCGACCTTGCCCTTGGGCTTGATCGCCAGATCGATCGCGAAGCCGTCCGAGAAGTCGAAGCCCGGGTCGCGCTGGATGTTGAAGGCGACCTCACCGCCGCGCAGGCCGGTCGAGAAGTCGAGCGCGTTCCCGAGCCAGCCGTCCTGCGTGACCGCCGCGTCCATCCCGAAGAAGGTGCCGCCCAGGCCCTCCGCGCCATCGAGCATCACGTCCTCGAAGTGCCACGTGCCCATGACCTCGAGGCCCTCGGAGATCATCGTCCCCTGCTTGGCATCGAAGCGCACCCGCGCCGGTGCCGTGCGCGCGATGGCGGAGTTGTGAGCGGAGCGCAGGGCATCCTGCACGAGGCCAACCGCGGCGCGCTCACCGGGATTGAGGGCCGCGAGGGAGCCGAGGCCCACGCCGAGCACGATGGCGATCAGGCCCATGACGAGCATCAGCTCGATCAACGTGAACCCGGCCTGCGCGCGTGAGGTGCTCACTTCTCGATATTGAAGTTCGCGATGTCGTCGTCGGTCCCGAACTCCCCGTCGGGGCCGGCGGAGATGAGCTGGAACTTGTTCTTGCGGTAGTAGTCGCCGGTCTTCGACGACTTGAGCGCCTCGACGAAGCTCTCGAGCTCCTCACCGTCCCCGGTCACGACGAGGTAGGGCAGCGCCTTGCCGTAGTCACGCCGGTGGATGTAGGCGATCGGGTTGTCCCAGGAGTCCTTGAACTCGTAGGCGTCCGGATTCTCGAAATTGGCCATCCCCTTGACGTAATCCTCGTCCGTGTTGCTGAGGCGATCCGCATCGACGTCGCGGGCCTGCCAGCCGCGGTCGCGGCGGTAGAGGGTGATCACCAGCGTCTCGACCCCCACGTTCGTCTTGGTCGGCTTGGTGTCGATGTCGTCGCCGGGGGTCGACGGCGGGTACGCGTTGAACTCGGCGCTGTAGTCCTCGATGATCGCGTCGAGCTCCTTGAGAAAGGTCTCGGTCTGCTTGCGCTCCACCGACTTCACGCCGCCCATCCCCGAGCGCATCAAGAAGGTGAACAGGATCCCGATCACGAGCATCACGGCCAGGATCTCGATCAGGGTGAAGCCCGCGCGGGCGCTCGAGGCGATTTGGAGGCGCTTCATCGTTCCTACTTGATGCGGATCACGTTGACATCGTCAACCGAGATGCGGGCCGTGCGGCCCTGGGTGCCCTCGACGAAGACTCCGAAGCGGACAGGGTTCTGGCTACGACCGAAGCTCTGGATCTCGAGATCCTGGAGCACCGGCAGGCCATCGATGTAAACGGACACGCGCGTGTGGGAGGCATCGGCGTTCGTCTCGATCCGCACCCGGCGCGCCTCGCCGTCCCGCCAGGAGTGGTCGGGCAGGTCGATGACCTCCTCCTCGCTGCTGCCCTTGCGGAAGAAGGTGACCTGGACCTTGCCGCCCTTGTCCCGGCGCAGGGCGACCTTCGAGGTCACGCGCACCTCGTCGGCCCGACCAGGCTGCTCCTTGGAGACGAACAGGCCGCCGTTCAGGTCGCGCAGGTCGTGGATCGTGACGGTCGCTTCGACCGCCAGGAAGCGCTCCGCGGGCAGCTGCTGGTAGACCCTGCCGCGGCCGTTCTTGTCGAGGACCCCCTCGAGCCAGACCTGCCCATCCTTGAGGTTCGAGATCACCCCGTCCTTCTCGTCCAGGCTCCAGCCGTTCTGGATGGACCCGACCCGATCGAAGCGGTCGGTCCAGACCTCCTTCAGCTCGTGGCCCTGGATGCGCTTCACCTGGTCGTCGGCGTACTGACGATGATCACTCCCGTTCGGGGCGTCGTTGATGACGTAGCCGAACTGGTTGATCGCTTCGCCCGACCTGCCGGTCGCGTAGAACCACCAGGCGAGCCCGTTCTTGGCCGACCAGAGCTGCTCGTCGAGCTCGCGGGCCTCCTGGAACGACTGACCGGCCAAGTCCGTGTTGCCGAGCGAGAAGTGGTTGAAGCCGCGCAGGCTGTGCACGACCGGCCGGCCCGGGTCGATCGAGAGGGCGCGGTGGTAGTAGCGCTCCGCCGCCTCGAACTCTCCGGTCAGCTGGCTCAGGTGCGCCAGGCCGATGAGAGCGTCCGCGAAGTTGAGGTTGCGATCCAGGGCTTCGCGATATGCGCTCATCGCCCCGGGCACGTCACCCTGCTGGGTCAACAGGCGCGCGAGCTGGTACAGGATCCAGGGGTCGGTCGGCTCAGCGAGGTAGGCGCGCTCGATGTAGCTGTAGGCCTCCTCTGGATGACCCGTGATCTCGGCCAGCCACGACAACGCGCGCCAGGCCTGCCAGGCCCGGAACGGATCCGTGCGCACGGCGCGCTCGAGGGAGCGTAGAGCCAGGGACCACTCCTGCTGATCGATCGCCTGCAGGCCGAGGGCCAGGAGCAGGTCGAAGCTCGCCTCGGCCACGTCCTGGCCGACCGTGCTCAGGTCGGGGGACTCGGCGTCCTCGAGGAACAGGGCCGCCGAGTAGACCCCGGCCAACCCGCGGTCGTCGGAGGGGTCGCTCGAGACCACGCCCTGGAAGGCGTCGTGGGACTCCTGCACGCGGCCCAGGTGCAAGAGACACGCACCCAGGTCAGCGCGGATGCCGGCGCGGGTGCGCGCCCACTCGACCCCGGTCGGTTGGCGGAGGGCCGCCTGCTCGAGCACCTCGATGGCCTCGTCCGCCCGGCCGCGGTCCAGGAGGAACCGACCGAAGCGCCAGTTCGCTTCCCAGTCCGTCCGGCGGGCGCGCAGGCCTTCGCGGAAGGACTCCTCGGCGCGGTCGAACAACCGGAACTGGGCCATCAACTCACCCAGCCGCGCCCAGGCTGCGGGCTCGGTCGAGAAGCGTCCCTCGGTCAGGCTGCGATAGAGGCTGAAGGCGTCGTCGAAGCGAAAGCCCAGCTCGTAGCAGCGCGCGAGGCCGAGGAACCCCTCGAGGTCGGACGCGTTCGCCTCGGTCAGCGCGCGATACATCTTCTCGGCGACCTTGAGCGCGCGGTCCGTGTCGTTGCGCAGCTCCACGCAGCGGTCGGCGAAGCGCGCGGCCTTCTCCGCGTCCCCGGGACCCAGCGGGAGCTTGAACTCGCG
>JAQBVH010000127.1 GCA_027623615.1 Planctomycetota bacterium
GAAGCCGTAGACGTTGAAAAACTTGAAGCCAGACCAGGCTGCCGGCGCGCGGCCTGCGGCCTCTTCTCCAAGGGCCCAGACGTCGAAGTCGAGCTTCGACTGCCCGTAGGGGTTAAGGGGCTTGAGCCCGCCGAAGCCCGCCTCGTCGTCCGCATACCCCTCGGCGCCGTCGCCGTAGGTCGCTGCCGAGCTGGCGTAGACCAGCGGCACCGCGGTGCCGCAGCACCAGCTCCAAAGCCGCTGCGTGTACTCGAGATTGACGCGGCGCAGGAAGTCCTCGTCGAGCTCGGTCGTGTCGGTGCAGGCACCGAGGTGGACGATGCCGTGCAGCGCAGGCTGGTCCTGCTCGAGCCAGTCGCCGAGCTCCTCGGTCGCGACGATGCGGCCGAAGTCCAGATCGGCATGCTCGGGACGCTTGTCGAAGAGGGTCGGGTCGTCGACCGAAATCACGGGCTCCCCGCGCCGGTTCAGGTCTTCCACGAAACGGGCGCCGATGAAGCCGGCGGCGCCGGTGACGAGGGTGGGATGAGCGCTCATGGTCGAATGGGATCTCCGGGAGCGAAAGTATCTCCGCTGCAGCAGGAATCGGCTCGCCGAAGCCCACGAATGAGAGCTTTCCTGGGGATCGGCAGATGGCTAGGTTGCGTGCCTTGGACCGTCCCCTGCACGTCCTCGCGGTCGAGCCATGGCTGGGCGGCAGCCACCAACGCTTCCTGGAAGGCTGGCAGGCCCGCTCGCGGCACAAGATCGAGCTCCTGGGCCTCCCCGCGCGGCACTGGCGCTGGCGCATGGAGGGCGCGGCGCTCACCCTCGCCGAGCGCGCGGCGCAGACCGCGCTCCCGGACGTGCTCGTCGTCAGCGACTACCTGGACCTGGCCCGCTTCCGGGGCTTCTTGCCCGCGGCCTGGCGCGACGTCCCGGCCCTCGCCTACTTCCACGAGAACCAGCTCGCCTATCCGCAGCGGCTCGACGCCGTGGAGCGGCATCAGGATCGGGCGCTCGGGTTCCAGAACGTGCTGACCCTGATCGCCGCCGAGGCGTCGGCCTTCAACAGCCGCTATCACCTCGAGACCTTCGCTGCCGCCGCGACGGAGCTGGTGCGTATCCTGCCGAAGCCGCGCCCGGCGGGCGCGCTCGAAGCCGCCCTCACGCGCGCGTCGGTGATCTACCCTGGGGTCGACCTCGAGGCCTATCCCCTCATGGCCGGACCTGCTGAGGGCGCGCCCCTACGCATTGGTTGGTGCCACCGCTGGGAGTACGACAAGGACCCCGCGCGCTTCCTGCACGCCATCCTCGAGGTGCGGGCCAGGGGCGCGAACTTCGAGCTCGTGCTGCTCGGCGAGGCTTACGAGATGATGGATGAGGATGTGCTGCGCCTCTTGTCGCGTGCCTCCTCGCTGGTCGCCCATCGCGGCTACGCCGAGGACCGCGCCGCACACGCACAGCTCCTGGGTTCCTGCGACCTGGTCGTCTCCACCGCGCGACACGAGTTCTACGGCATGGCCATGCTCGAGGCCGCAGCGACCGGGTGCCGAGTCCTGGCGCCGACGGAGTTGGCCTACCCGGAGACCTTGACCGGCGCACTGGCCGAGGGGTTGCTCGAGGATCACGCGCAGCTGGTCGAGCGGCTCCTGCAGCTCGCGACGGATCCGAGCAGGAGTCGCGAGCTGCGCCGCTCTTGCCGCGAGTCGGTCGCGGCGCACGACCTGGCGCTCACTGCAACGGCGATGGATGAACGCTGCGACTCCCTCGACGCGGCGCGGTAGGGGGGTCCCGGTGGGACCCCCCTACCGCCTCCTGCGGAGGCGTGATCGTTGTCTGGCGCCGCACCTAACGGTGCAGCAGCCCGGAGTCCTAGGCGCCCTTGCGCAGGGGAGCGACGCCTTCGTCGCCCTGACCCTCGAGCTCGCCGTCGAGGGTGACGCACAGGCCTTCGACCGACTCGATCACGCGATCGAGGTCAGCGAGGGTGGTCTCCATGGCGCGCTCCGAGGCCACGGCACGGTCCATGGCGGCCTGGGCCTGGGAGACGCTGTCCGTGATGGAGGCGCCGTCCCCGACCAGACGCAAGGCCTGGGGCTCGCGCTGGGGCTGGACGGCGGAGTCCTGTTCTCCACCTACGGTGACGGCCCGTGAGGTCCAACCGACCGAAAACGCCATGGCACAACCCAGGACCAGGAGCAGCGTGCTCCAAGCCGTGGGCGTGTCTTGCAGCAGGATGCAGCCGAGGACGACAGCGGCCAAGGCGGTCAGAGAGGCGCGCTTGGGTCCGCGCATGGTGCTCGAGTCGTTCATGTGGGCTCCTCCAGGAGGCTCTCTCGACTCTTTCGACCGTCCGCGCCCAGGCCGTGAGGGCTGGGTATCCCCCACCTGGCGACACCCCACAAACGCCTGTTCTTGAAGGACTTAGGCTGGATGCTCGTTCTCAATGCAAAGGCGGGGGCCCAGTTGGGAGCGCCCCCGCCGGGGATGGTTCGGGCAGGGTCTCAGCCCGTGACGCCCACGCCGATCTTCCTGACCTCGCTGGCGACCATGTCACCCACCTCGTCAGTCGGGTGCATTCCGGTGCCGACGCCCGTCAGGCGACCGCTGCGCAGGAGGTCGCCGACCGCCTGTTCGATGCCCTTCTCCGCCTCCTTCTGGCCGAGGTAGCCGAGCATCATCGAGGCGGCCATGATCGCCGCGGCCGGGCTGGCCACGTTCTTGCCCGCGTGCTTGGGTGCCGAGCCGTGGATCGGCTCGAACAGGCCGACACGACCCGGGTGGATGTTGCCAGAGGCGGCGATGCCCATGCCGCCCTGCAGCATGGCGCCGAGGTCGGTGATGATGTCGCCGAGCAGGTTCGGGGTGACGGCCACGTCGAACCACTCGGGGTTCTTGACCATCCACATGCAGGCCGCGTCGATGTAGGCGTGGTCGGTCTTGATGTCCGGGTACTCCAGGGCGACCTCGGCGAAGACCCGCGTCCACAGGTCGTGGGCGCGCACGGCGTTCGCCTTGTCGATCAGGGTGACCTGCTTCTTCTTGTCGCGCGCCCTCGCGGTCTCGAAGGCGTAGCGGATCGCGCGCTCGACGCCGGCGCGGGTGTAGACCATCGTCTGGGTCGACACCTCGTGGGGCTGCCCCTTGTGCGCGAAGCCGTGCATGCCGGTGTAAGCACCCTCGGTGTTCTCACGGACGATCACCATGTCGACGTCCTCCGGGCCCTTGCCCTTGAGGGGGCACAGGCGCTCGTCGAGCAGCTTGATCGGCCGCAGGTTGACGTAGAGGTCGAGGTCGAAGCGGCACTTGGCGATGATGCCGTACTCCATCTTGCCCGGCTCGATGCGCGGGTCGCCGATCGCGCCCAGGAAGATCGCGTCGTGCTGGCGCGCCTCCTCGAAGGCGGCATCGGGGAAGATCTCGCCCGTCTTCAGGTAGTGCTCGCTGCCCCAGGGCAGCTGGGTCACGTCGAGCTTGAAGCCAAAGACCTCGCCGGCGACGCGGGCAACCTTGAAGGCCTCACGGGTCACCTCGACGCCGATGCCGTCACCGGGGATACAGGCGATTCGATACTCACTCATCTCTCGATCTTTCAGCTCAGACGGACACGGACGCCCGGAACATGCCCGGGCGGTAGGCCACGATGCGACCCTCGACCGCGCTCGCGGCGACGGTCAGGGGCGAGCCCAGGTACAGACGACCTGGCCCGCTGCGGCCCTGGAAGTTGCGGTTGATGGCGCTGATCGTGACCTGCTCCCGGGTGTCGGAGACCCCGGGGCCACAGCCGATGCAGGCGCCGCAACCCGGTTCGATGATCGTGACGCCGGCCCGCTCGAACACGTCGAGGTAGCCCTTGGCGTCCGCGTAGTCCCGGACGGCCTTCGAGCCGAACTGGACCACCATGCTGACGCCCTCGGCGACCTTGCGGCCGGCCTCGAGCGCCTCGGCGAGGACCTGGGCGTAGCAGTCCAGGTCGTATTCCTTGCCTGCGGTGCACGAGCCGCCGTAGGCGATGTCGATCGCGACCTCCTCGAGGTCCGCGATCGCCTTGCCGTAGGTCGGATCGCCGGGCTCGGCCACCATCGGCACGATCGAGGACAGATCGATCGTGTGCACGCCACCGGCGTACTCCGCGCCAGGATCCGGCGCGACGAAGGTCGCGGCGATCTGTTCGGCGCTTGCGTCGCGGCGGGCGGCCAGCCACTCGGCAGCGATCGCGTCGCCCTCGCAGATGCCCGATTTGGCCGAGCACTCCGTCGCCATGTTGCACAGGGTCGCGCGCTCGTCCATCGAGAGCGAGGCCAGCCCCGGCCCGCCGAACTCCATCACGCGGTCGAGGGTGTCCTCGGCCTTCGCGTGGGTGTCGAGGATGAACAGCATCACGTCCTTGGCGGTGCAGCCTCGGTCGAGCTCACCGACCAGCTCGAAGCGGATCGCCTCGGGCACCTTGACGAACGTGAAGCCCGAGTAGAGCAGGCCGGCGTACTCGGTGGCGCCGACGCCGTACGTCAGCGCGTTGTTGCCGCCGCCCATGCAGGTGTGCGAGTCGGTGGCCTGGATGAAGTCGCCGGGGTCGACGAACTCCTCACGGGCGATCTGGTGGCAGATGCCCGGCGAGACGCCGTCCTGCGCCGAGTAGTCCCGGACACCCGTGTGCGCCTGGAACTCCTTCTGGAGCCGGCGCAGGGTCTCGATGTTGTCGGTGAAGGGCGCCATGCGCGCGACGCCGGTCGCATACAGCAGGTGGTCCTCGAAGACCGCGAACTTGCTCGGGTCCGGGACCTGGTAGTCCTCGCCGTACTCGCGTGCCAGGAACCAGTGCACCTGCGCCGTGGTGAACTCATGGCTGTAGCCACCGTCGACCTTGACCAGGCACAGGTCGTCCGGCTTCACGTGAGCGCCCGGCCGCGCGCCGATCAGCTTCGAGGCCAGGATGCGCTCGGTCATGTTCATCGGGCGCGCCGGCGTCTGAGGGTTCGGCACATCGACCTCGCCCGCCGCGAACTTCGACGCGAAGGGGAACAAGCCGCCCGCCTCGAGGATCGCCCGCGTGATCGGGTCGTAGTGCCCGGTCAGCTCCTCGAGCGGGATCTCCTCACCCGCTTGCAGCCGCTCGAGCTGCTCGTAGGTGCCCATCAGCTGGCCGAGGTTCACGTTGTTGCGTCCGTGGATCGGCGCGAACGAGCGGGCCACGACTAGGCTCACGCCCGACCATCTCTCGGCCTGGGGCGCGGTCTCCCGACTCGACCCCGTGCCCTTGCGCTGACCGGAGACGATCACCTCGAAGTTCGCGCTGGAGAGCGCCTCGGGCGCGAACACCCGCTCGCCTGCTTCGTCGCACAGCCCGGCGTACGCGTCGAGGGCGATGTCCTCCGGCTTGTGACGGAAGCACACCCAGGCCGGGGTCATCGTGTCCGTGTTGATGTCGTCGAGCAGGTCCGCCGGATCCACGTCTGCCATGGACAGGTCGGCGGAGCCCGCGAGCTGCTCGCGGATCTTGCTCAGGTCCTTGGTCAGGAACAGGACCCGCTTGCCAGGCGTCAGGCGCACCACGCGCCGGCCGCCGGTGGTCTCGTGGATCAGCGGGTTCATCAAGACGCCTTCGGGTTCTCGATCAGCATCGCGATGCCCTGGCCGCCGCCGATGCAGGCCGAGGCGACGCCGAAGCGCTTGCCGGAGCGGCGCAGCTGGTGGGCCAGGGTCAACAGCAGGCGGGTGCCGGTCGCGCCGAGGGGGTGCCCCAGCCCGATCGCGCCGCCGTTGACGTTGCAGCGCTCGCGGTCGAGCTCGAGCTCCTTCTCGCAGCCCAGGTACTGGGCGCTGAAGGCCTCGTTGATCTCGTAGTAGTCGATGTCGTCCTTGCCCATGCCCGTCTTCTCGAGCAGGGCGCGGATGGCCGGGACGGGGCCGATGCCCATCTCCTTGGGGTCGACGCCCACGCAGCTGTGGCCGCGCACGAGGGCCAACGTGTCGAGGCCGTCCACCTGGGCCCGCGCGGCGCTCGTGATGACCAGCGCCGCGGCGCCGTCGACGATGCCCGAGGCGTTCCCGGCCGTCACCGTGCCGTCCTTGCCGAAGGCCGCCCGCAGCTTGGACAGGGCCTCGAGCGAGGTGTCGGGCTTGATGTGATCGTCCGTGTCGACGACCACGTCCCCCCGGCGGTCCGGGATCGTCACCGGCGCGATCTCCTCGGCGAAACGGCCCTCCAGCACTGCCGCGGTGCCCAGCTGGTGGCTGCGCAGGGCGTACTCGTCCTGCTGCTCGCGGGTGACGTCGAGGCGCTTGGCGATCGCCTCAGCGGTCTGCGCCATGTAGGTCTCGCCGTAGGGGTCGTACAGGGCCGCGAAGAGCATGTCCTGCATCTGGGGCGCCTTCCCGAAGGGGAAGCCCTTGCGTGCGCCGTAGAGCACGTAGGGCGCCTGGCTCATGTTCTCCATGCCGCCGGCGATCGTGGTCGTGGCCTCGCCGAGCTGGATCATCTGGGCCGCGCTGATCACCGACTGGATGCCGGAGCCGCACAGGCGGTTCACGGTCAAGGCCGGCACGTGCTGGGGCACGCCGGCCTTGAGCGCCACGTGGCGCGCGCCGTAGATCGCGTCGAGGGAGGTCTGCAGGGCGTTGCCCATGACCACGTGGTCGACCGACGCGGCGTCCACGCCCGCGCGCTCGAGCGCAGCCTTGGCCGCGTGGGCCCCGAGGTCGAGGGCGGACACGTCCTTGAACTTGCCGAAGCCGGGGGTGCCGATGTACTCGGCCATGGGCGTCCGGGCGCCCGCGACGATGACGACGTCTTGAGTCATGTGCTTCTCCTGTACGGAGGCGGGCCCGCGATCCACGCGAGCCCGTACCCCTCGGTGATCGAATCGGCTACCGGCCGTGGAACTCGGGTTTGCGCTTCTCGAGGAACGCCGCCATGCCTTCGCGCATGTCCTCGGTGATCGAGGCCTTGCCGAAGTACTCGGTCTCGAGCTGCTCGCCCGCGGCCTGGTCCAGGTCCCAGCCGCGCAGGACCGCCTCCATGCCGAAGCGCAACGCGACGGGGCCCTTGACGAGCATGCTCTTGACCATCTTGCGCGTGCCCTCCTCGAGCTCGTCGGGAGCGAACAGGCGGTTGATCACACCTACGCGGTGGGCCTCCTCGGCGCCGAACATGTCGCCGGTCAGGATCCACTCGCGAGCGACGCCCGGGCCGGCGATGCGCGCCAGCCGCTGACTGCCGCCGTAACCAGGGATGATGCCGAGGCTGACCTCCGGCAGGCCGAGACGCGCGTTCGTCGAGGCCGTGCGCAGGGTGCAGGCCAGGGCCAGCTCGCAGCCGCCGCCGAGCGCGAAGCCGTTGACCATCGCCACCGAGGGCTTGCCCAGCTCCTCGAGGCGACGGAAGACTCCCTGGCCGAACGCGGCCAGCTCGGCGGCCTTCTCGGCCTGTCCCGCGACCTCGAGCAGCTCACCGATGTCCGCGCCGGCCACGAACGCCTTCTCGCCCGACCCGGTGACGACGACGGCACGCACCGCGTCGTCGGCCTTGGCGGCGTCGAAGGCATGTGCCAGCTCGCTCAGGGTCTGATGGTTGAGCGCGTTGAGCTTGTCCGGTCGGTTGACCGTCACCGTGGCCACGCCGCCGTCGACGACGTAGAGGAGGTTCCCGTAGCTCACGCGGTCTCTCCCTCGAGGACGACCGCTCTCTCGACCTTGACCGGCTCGAGGGGCGAGGAGCCCTCGCCGCCCGGCTTGCAGGCGCCGGCCGCGATCGCGTCCAGGGCCTCGAAGCCGTCGACCACGCGCCCGAAGGCG
>JAQBVH010000128.1 GCA_027623615.1 Planctomycetota bacterium
GGCCGGAGGGGGACGGGCACTGGCCCGACGATCCGGCCGCGCCGGAGGGCTTTCGCGAGGATCAACCGGTGCTCGCGAACGAGGAGCGTTGCCCGGGCCCTGAGAACCGGAGAAGATCCGAGCCCCATGTCCGCCTCCGATCCCGCTGCTCGCGCCGCCGAGCTCGCCGCCCTGCTCGAGCGCTACAACCGACAGTACTACGTCGAGGGGCTCTCGGAGATCAGCGACGCGGCCTACGACGGCTTGTTCCGCGAGCTGAAGGACCTGGAGGAGGCGCACCCCGAGCTCGCGCGCCCTGACAGCCCAACGCAGCGCGTCGGCGCGGCGCTGACCGAGGGCCAGGGCTTCGTGAAGGTCAGCCATGCCGTCCCGATGCTCTCGATCGAGAGCCTCTTCGACCGGGAAGAGGTCGAGGACTTCGTCGAGAAGATCTACCGCTTCCTCGGCCTCGACGAGGCGGAGCAGCTCACCTGGCACGTGGAGCCGAAGTTCGACGGCGTGAGCGCCTCCTTGATCTACGAGGAGGGGCTCTTCGTCCAGGCGGTCACCCGCGGCGACGGTCGCGTCGGTGAGGACGTGACCCAGAACCTGCGCACGGTGCGCAACATCCCCCTGCGCCTCGACGCCGGGGTCAGGCCGGTGCCGAGGCTGCTCGAGGTGCGCGGCGAGGTCCTGATCGCGCGCGAACGCTTCGAGGCCTTCAATCGCGAGCGCGAGGAGCGCGGCGAGGCGACCCTGGCCAACGCGCGCAACGCGACCGCGGGCGCGATCCGGCGCAACGACCCCGGGGAGGTGGCGCGCTATCCCCTCGAGCTGCACGTCTACGACGTGCCGCGCGCCGAGGGAGTGACCTTCGCGACCCAGCACGAGCAGCTCGAGGCGCTGAACGACTGGGGCCTGCCCGACTCCGGTCTCGGCCAGAGGGTCGAGGGCACGAACGCGGCGATCGCCTACCACGACGACCTCGAGGCGCGCCGGGACGACCTGCCTTTCGAGGTCGACGGCGTGGTCTGCAAGCTCGACCGGCTCGACCTGCGCGAGCGCCTTGGCGCGACCTCCCGCGTGACCCGCTGGCAGTACGCACACAAGTTCGAGGCGGTGGAAGCGGTCAGCACGCTGCGCGCGATCGAGGTCCAGGTCGGGGCGAACGGCCGGCTGACGCCGCGCGCCCACGTCGAGCCCGTTCCGGTGATGGGGGTGACCGTGCGCCACGCGACCCTGCACAACGCCGACCACGTGGCGAACATGGGCCTGCGCATCGGCGATCGGGTGTTCCTCAAGCGCGCCGGTGACGTGATCCCCCAGATCACCGGCGTGTCGATCGCGGCCGAGGGCCAGGCGCCGAAGGAGTGGGCGGACGGCATCCCCGAGTCCTTGCGCACGGACGACGGCGTGCGCGCGGGCGCGTTCACCGGTTGGCGCGACGAGTTCGCCATGCCGGCGGCGTGCCCCGCCTGCGGTCACGAGGTGCGCGCGGAGGGCAAGTACTACCGCTGCCCCAACATCCACGGCTGTCGCCCCCAGCTCGTCGGCCGCACGCTGCTGATGGCAGGCCGGGGCGGGTTCGACGTCGAGTCGATTGGCGAGAAGATGGTCGATCAGCTCTACGACGCCGGCTTGCTCGAGACGCCGGCGGACCTGTTCCTGCTCGATCGCGTGGAGCGCGCAGAGCTCGTCGGTCTCGAGCGTTGGGGGGAGAAGAGCGTCGACAACCTCCTGCGCGAGATCGACGCGGCGCGCCGGGTGCCCCTCGCCCGCTTCCTCTCCTCCCTCGGGATCCCCGACGTCGGCCCCTCGACGGGACGGCTCCTGGCCCAGCACTTCGGATCGCTCGACGGGGTGTGCGCGGCGGACGAGGAGGCCCTGGTCGACGTGGACGGCATCGGCCCCGAGGTCGCGCGCAAGCTACGGGAGTGGCTCGCGGAGGAGCGCAACCAGGCGGTGGTGCGCAAGCTGCTCGTGGAGGGCCGGGTGCTGCCGATCCCTCCGCAGGAGGTCGCCGCGGGCGCTTTCGCCGGCAAGACGGTGGTCTTCACGGGCACCCTGGAGGGGATGACGCGGGCGGAGGCCAAGCAGCGGGTCGAGGACCAGGGCGCCAGAGTCTCCAGCTCGATCTCGGCGAAGACGGGCGTCCTCGTGGTGGGGGGCAAGCCGGGCAGCAAGGCCAAGAAGGCGCAGGAGCTGGGGGTCGAGGTGCTCCTGGAGGAGGACTTCCTCGCTCGCCTGCGGGGCGAGTAGAATCCCCGCCATGGCCGACGACCAAAGGTCCGCCGATGACGTCGAGGACCTCGTCCAGCAGGCGCAGGACGGCAACATCGACTCATTGAACGAGCTCTTCCAGCGCTACCACCAGACGATGGTCGAGGTGGCCCGGCGCAAGCTCGGGCCGAAGCTGCGCCTGAAGGAGGACCCGGACGACCTGGCCCAGACCACCTTCCGCGAGGCCACCCGGGACTTCAGCCAGTACACCTACCAGGGCGAGGGCTCGCTCCTGCGCTGGCTGATCCAGATCCTGCAGAACAAGATCCGCGACAAGGCCGAGTTCTACAACGCCGGCAAGCGCGACGTGGCCCGCGAGCGGGCCATGGAGGGCGCCGGCGCCAAGGACGACGACGACCGCGGCCCGATGGAGTTCACGGCGGACGACCTCTCCGTGACGCAGATGGTCACGCGCGAGGAGTCGTTCGGCTTCCTGCGCGAGTCCCTCGAGGACCTCTCCCCGGAGCACCGCAAGGCAATCACCCTCGTCTTCTTCGAGGGCCTGCCCCTGCGCGAGGCCGGCGCCCGCATGGGTGGCAAGAGCGAGGACGCCGTGCGCATGATGCTGCGCCGCGCCGAGGCCAAGCTGGGCGAACGCTTGAGCGCCACCCTGGGCCGCGACCTGGGCCCGGACGGCAAGCCTCCGCAGCCGTCCTCCTCAGGGGAGTAGAACCCTCCTCCTGGCGGGGCTCTTGCCCTCCCAATCCCCCCGCCGTACACTCCCGCGCCGCGCGCGAGAGCGCACGCCCGGGCTATTAACTCAATTGGTAGAGTGCCATGTTCACAGCGTGGAAGTTACTGGTTCGAGTCCAGTATGGCCCACCACGCGTCGCCTGCTGCCACCTGTGGTGCAGCCGCTCGACGCTCGAGTCGTCAGGCTCCACGCAGCTGCGCCACTCCACCTTCGCCGCCACCGATGGCGTAGAGCTGAGGTGCCACCGTCCCTGAAGGGCGACCAGCCCTCGGCAGTGGAGTCCCGATGGTGGGGCGCCAGAGTCCTAGGACGTGCGCCGGTCGAAGCTGCAGGCAGGCCCGCAAGCGCATTTGCTCGTTCGCGCTTCCGGTTTTCCCCGTCATGGGCATTGTCTTGGGGAACCCAACCCCGGAGGACCCATGCCCGATAACTTGATCACCCTCGCGTCCGGCCCGGCCGGTGGAGATGAGCTCGCCACCGCACTCCAGAGAAACGTCATCCTGATGGTGGCGCTTGGCGAAGGGCAGCGCGAACAGGACTTCGTCACCCGCGCCCAGTTCATGGTTGGCGGCGACGCGGACCCGGCGCTCGTTGTCTGGGCGAAGGAGCCGGTCCACGTCCAGGCGACCCTGGCGGGACTCCCCAATCCCCACGGTCACGATGTGGCTGGCGCAGCGGCGGTCGCCTGCGCCATCTCGATTCAGGGCGAGATCGTCGACGTGATCGGCCAGAACGAGGACCCAACGTTCTTCCGTCTGCTCAAGATGCTCGCGAAGGCGGCCTCCCAATGAGGGTCTGGGCGCTCACCGCGGGGCTCATGGCGCTCGCTTGTGGTTGCTCTGCGCCAAGCGCCGTCGAGGACTCCATCCTGTCCTTCGAGGAGGAGACGCTGGACTCGGCCAGGGTGCTGGTGAAGACCGACCCCGCCTTCGTCGACATCAACAGCACCATTCGCGTCCTCGTGGACAAGGAAGCTCTGCGCGCGCGGTTGCTCGAGGAAGGCGGTTCGCCAGGGGTGGACCCCGACATCCTCGCCTCGCTCGACCGCAATCTCGAAGCGCTCGCCGCGGCAGTTCCCAGGATGCAGGTGGCGTTCGATACCTGGCAGCGCGGCTCCCGGGACGAGCAGGCCAAGACGGCCTTGCTCGAAGCGCTCGAACAGGTGGGGGATCCCACTCTCGCGATCATGAACACGCTCCCACGAGAGCTCTCGTCGGTGGAGCGACGGTACAACGACAAGCTCGAGCGGGCCATGATCAACCGCGAGCCCTGGGGGGCAGCTGCCTCGTTCAGCGCATTCCAAGAGGTCGCGTCCGAGGCTGTGGACGAGCTGCGTGCCAAGGAGGTCAGGCGTCTCCAAGAGCAGGGCATTGTCGTTCGGTTCGGCGCGTGGTCCTCGGCTGGAGGGCGCCTGACGCCCTTGCACCTTGCCGGCTTCGACGAGCTGGACCCGGGAGAATTCGTGGAGTACGAAAGGGTCGTTGTCGCCCTGAGCGATGACCAGCGCGGCCAATGGGAGTCCCTCGTCGCGAAGGCGGAGTCCATCAACCAGTCCGGAACCGACCTGGACTTCGGGTCGATGTCGGACAACCTCGTCGACTACCTCGACGAACTCCTCGGAGGTCCGCTCGAGAGCCTCGACGAGGAGGTCGGTGCGGCACGTGCCGAGACCGAGACCCTTGCCGACACCGTCAAGGAGAACGTGCACGCATCTCTCGCAAGGATTCAGGCGCGCGGCGACCTCTTGAAGCTCATTGCGAAGCAGAAGGTGGCCAAGTACCGGGCGATCGGCGACAACCCGGCATCCCTCTTCCTGCTGGCGGATCTCCGCGACGATGCGCGCGAGCTCTTGAAGGAGGCGCAGGGGTTCGCGCGGGCCGTCCTGGCTGAGAAGGCGACCCTCGAGCTCAACCTCACGGACGCCGCAGCCCGACTCGAGCAGCGTGCGAAGGGCATCGAGGCGGGGCTCCTGGCGCTCGGGCAGGTCTATCGGTCCCTGACCTCCGCGGCGAGCCTGAACCTCGCCACCTTGCAGTTCGGCGAGGAAGTCCTCGCGCTCGACATCGCGGACGTTCCCGAGGACACCAGGCTCGACCTGCGCTACACGGGCACGCGCAAGCCCGGGGATCAGGTGGCGTTCGTGATGCGCGGCGGCCCGAAGGGAGTGGACGCGAAGCAGCATGAGACCCTCGACAGCCGTGAGTTCACGCTGTTCCGCATCCTCGGGAACATCTCCCCTACGGTCAGCCTGGCCTTCGCCAATCCCGGTGGCACCACGGCGCTCAAGACGGACTTCCAGGCCGCGCCGACCTACAACCTGCTCTACCGCTGGGGCGACCGCGACTCGGCGTTCTTCAACCGCTTCTTCACGCCCGGCGTCGGCCTGTCCTTCTCAGCGCTCGACTTCGACGGTGACGACAACCTCGAGCTCGGGGTGGGTGCGACGGCTGCGTTCTTCCAGGACTGGGTGCAGGTCGGGTACGGCTACAACGTCGGGACGGACGACGAGTACTGGTTCTTCGGGTTCTCGCTGCCCTTGTTGAAGGCCGCAGGTGGGGGCACACAGTAGGGCCGACCCCAGCGGGTGGGCTAAGATCAGGCCGATGCCCTCCCCCCAGCTCGCCTGGCTCCAGGTCCTCGGCGACCTCCAGCGCGCAGGCACTCCCTGCGCCATGGTCACCGTAACCGGCACCCTCGGCAGCGCGCCGCGGGAGGCCGGAGCGCGGATGATCGTGGCGCAGGGGCGGCTCGCATGGGGGACGATCGGTGGCGGTAACCTCGAGAAGCTCGCGATCGAGCGCGCGAGTGAGGCCCTGCGCGTCGGAGGCGCCCAGGCGCAGGCCTTCGACGTACCGCTCGCCGAGTCCGCCGGACAGTGCTGCGGCGGCAAGGTGGCCCTGTTCCTCGAGACCTTCCCCTGGCGACGGCCGCAGATCGTCGTGTTCGGGGCCGGGCACGTGGGCCAGGCCATCGGGGGGCTGGCTCCCTGGCTCGGGACCGATGTCGTCCTGATCGACTCGCGCGACGAGGCCACCCTCGAGCCGACTCTCGCTGAGGAACGCCCCTATGAGCTGCGCTTTCTCGACGCCCCTGAGTCCGAGGTCGCCGAGCTCGCGCCCGGGTCTCTCGTCCTCATCCTCACCCACAGTCACGCCCTCGATCTCGAGATCCTGAACGCGGCGCTCGACCGCGCTGACCTCGCCTACGTCGGGCTGATCGGCTCCGAGCGCAAGTGGGCGCGCTTCCAGCAGCGGCTCTTGCAGCGCGGTCGTAGCGCAGCGGAGCTCGCGCGGGTGACCTGCCCGATCGGGATCGGCCGGATCTCGAAGGAGCCCCGCGCGATCGCCCTTTCCGTCGCAGCGCAGCTGGTCGAGGTTCTTGGCCGGAGCGAGGCTGCAAACCAACCAGCTGGCTGAGGCCGCGCGAGCGTTCGAATCCGGTGGGCGAAGCCTGTCCGGGCCACCGCGAGGCCCTGCGCGTAGCCCAGGTCGAGACGGCCCTGTTGCCAGACCGCCCGCCCATGCCAAGCTGGAACCCATGTCCACCGCCCTCGGGTCCACGTCCGGCTCCTTGATCTCGGGCCTGCGTCGCAATGACGCCCAGGCTTGGGAGCGGCTGGTCGACCTGTACGGTCCGCTGGTCCACAGCTGGTGTCGCCGCTCCAACCTGTCGGACGCGGACATCGCCGACGTGTTCCAGGAGGTGTTTCGTACCGTCGCGAACAGCCTCGATCGCTTTCGGCGCGACCAGCAGGGGGACACCTTCAGGGGATGGCTGCGCACGATCACACGCACGCGCATCGTCGACCTCGTTCGGCGCCGCGAGCGCGAGCCTGTCGGCGCGGGCGGCAGCAGCATTCAGCGACGCATGCAGCTCGTGCCCGAGCTGGAGGCGCCCGCCAGCAGCGTCGGCATCGACCCGGCCACTCGCGCGCTGCTCGCTCGCGCGCTCAGCGCGGTCCAGGCGGCGGTCAAGGCGCGCACTTTCCAGGCGTTCCAGATGACCGCCGTGCAGGGACGACCGACCGAGGACGTGGCCGCCGAGCTCGGCATGTCGGTCGGGGCCGTGCGCGTCGCCAAGTGTCGCGTGCTCCAGCGACTGCGCGTCGAGCTGGGCGAGACCAGCGCCGGTTGAAACGCACCTGCGTTCCGCGAGCATGAGCGATCCGGTCTGTCCCCCAACCGAGCGCCTCGAGGCCTTTGTGCGCGGCAAGCTCGAACCCGTCGCCTGGGAGGCAGTCGCCGCACACCTGGCCGGCTGCGAGGTCTGCGGGAGGCAGCTCGACGACTTCGACCTCGATCCCCTGGCCGCCGAGGTCGCGCAGCTCGCACCGGAGGACGCCGCCAGTCAGGTGCCCCTACATCTGACGCGGGCGGCCAAGGCGCTCTCCGCGGGTGCCCCGGCGCCCTTCGAGGATCCCGGCGCGCGCGCCGCGCGCTCGCTGAGCGCCGGACCGCAGCGCCTCGATCGCTTCGAGCTCCTCGCCGAGCTCGGGCACGGCTCCTTCGGTTGGGTCTTTCGCGCGCGGGACACGCGCCTCGACCGACAGGTCGCCCTCAAGGTGCTGCGCGGGCAGGCGGACGAGGAGGACCAGGCGCGCTTCCTGCACGAGGCGCGCAGCGCCGCGCAGCTCGATCACCCCGGCATCGTGCGCCTGTTCGAGACCGGGCGGACGGAGGACGGGGCCGCCTTCCTCGTGCACGAGCTCGTCGAGGGGGAGACCCTCGCCCGGCGCCTCGAGCACGGCCGGCTCGAGCGCAACGTCGTCGCGCGCTGGGTCGCCGAGCT
>JAQBVH010000129.1 GCA_027623615.1 Planctomycetota bacterium
CCGTCGCCTTGCCACCACACGCAAGCGGCTCGAACAGTTGCACCGTACTTCGGACTCACACCGCGCTGGCCTCGTCCCCCTCGAGTACCGGCTAGGATCCGCGGCCATGGGCGCACTCTTCTGCAACCTCGAACTCGCCGCGCGCGTCGAACGCGCGGAGTCGTCGCTGCTGCGCGACGCGGCCACCCAGGTCGCGGCGCGACACCCCGAGCGAGCCACCGCCGTGTTCGACGTGGGTGGTGGAGTCTGCGCCGTCACCGCTCCGAACTCGCCCCTGAACAAGGTCTGCGGGGTCGGTTTCGGCGAGCAGCCGACCGAGGACGATTGGAGCCGCGTCGAGGCGACCTGCTTCGGCGCGGGAGTGCGCGTCCAGGTCGAGGTCAGCACCGCCGCAGAACCGGCGCTCGTCGCCGCGCTGACGGGCCGCGGCTACAAGCTGGTCGGGTTCGAGAACGTCTCTGCCCTGGTGCTCTCCGAGTGGCAGCCGGCGCCGGGCGCGGACGTGCAGGTCGCGCGCTCACCGGACTCGCGCCGCGAGGAGTGGCTCGACGCGGTCATCACGGGCTTCGCGAACCCTGACGATCGAGGTGTCGCCTCGCACGAGAGCTACCCGCGCGAGGTCCTGGGGCCGATCATCGAGGACTTCACCTCCGGCGCCGACCTGCGTTGCTACCTGGCGACCGTCGCCGGGGAGCCCAAGGCGGTCGGCGGGGGCTCGCTGCGGGTCCACGACCGCCTCGGCCAGCTGTGCGGAGCAGCGACTCTGCCAGGCTTCCGGCGCCGCGGGGTGCAGACCGCGCTGCTGGCCCACCGGTTGCTCGAGGCGCGGGACGAGGGCTGTGATCTGGCGACCGTCACGACCCAGCCGGGCTCGACCTCGGAGCAGAACATGCGCCGCTTCGGCTTCCAGCTGCTCTACCCCAGGGCGGTGCTGGTGCGCGAGGCTCCAGACGCCGCGCGCCCAGCTGACTGAGGTCCGCGCAAGCTTCCTGCGACCTCCCGCCGCAGCAGGGTACTTGGGCCCCCTTTGACCCTCCAACCGGCCCCGCTTCGGCACCTGGGGCCCGGGCACCCGAGCGAGGGCCGCAGGGCGCTGTTCCCTACCTTCCGGCGGCTCCGTTGCTCTGCTAACGTGGTTAGCTTCCACCCATCCGATCAGGGTGTCCAGAAGCCCTCCGAGCCCCCTCGGAGACCCCTTCCTGGCCCCCCCCTGACCGGGCCCGCAAGACCCTGGGACCACTCCACTTGGCACGATGACCGCGCGTGAGGGGAACGGACGGATCCGCATTCGAGGCGCTCGCCAGAACAACCTGGTCGGCGTCGACGTGGATCTGCCCCGGGGCGCCCTGGTGGCGATCACCGGGGTCTCGGGCTCGGGCAAGTCGAGCCTGGCCTTCGACACGCTCTTTCGGGAGGGGCAGCGCCGCTTCCTCGAGACCCTCTCCGCCTACGCGCGCCAGTTCCTCGGTGGGTTGCAGAAGCCGGACGTCGAGTCCATCGAGGGGCTCTCGCCGGCGATCGCGGTCGACCAGAAGTCGATCCCGCGCGGCACCCGCTCGACCGTCGGCACGCTGACCGAGATCGTGGACCACCGGCGTGGCCCACAGCCCGTGGTGCGGGCTGCCCGTCGAGTCGCGCAGCCCCGAGTCGGTCGTGCAGGAGCTCCTGCGCGACTACGCCGGCCAGCGCTGCCAGGTGCTCGCGCCCCTGATCCGCGACCGCAAGGGCGCACACCGGGCGCTCTTCGACGACCTGCGCAAGAAGGGCTACGTGCGCGTGCGCGTCGACGGCGAGGTCCTGCGCATCGAGGAGGTGGGGGAGCTGCACCGCTACAAGCGGCACACGATCGAGGTCGTGGTCGACCGCCTCAAGCCCGACCCGGCGGACTCGTCGCGGCTGCGCGAGGCGGTCGATGCGGCCCTCGACCTGGGCGACGGTGAGCTGGTGGTGCTGACCCCGGACGCGGACCACCGGGTGTCGACCCTCGCCGTCTGCCCGGAGACCGGACGCGAGCTGCCGACCCTCGAGCCGCGCCTGTTCTCGTTCAACTCACCTCACGGTGCTTGCCCTGGTTGCGAGGGGCTGGGCACGCGGCGCGCCCCATCCGCCAAGGCCGTCGTCCGCGATCCGGAGCTCACGCTGCGCGAGGGCGCGCTGGCGGTCACCCAGGCCAAGGGCGGAGCGCTGCTCTTCCCGCGGGTGCGTTTCGAGTTCCTCGAGAAGGTCGCCGACGCGAACGGGTTCGATCTCGACACCCCCTGGCGCAAGCTCTCGAAGAAGGCCCAGCGCGTGATCCTGCACGGCGCAGGCAAGCAGCGCTTCGAGGACTCGGGCGGCTGGAACGGCGACAAGTTCAAGGGCACGTACATGTGGCGGCGCCAGTTCCGGGGCGTGCTGGGGGAGCTCGAGCGCTGCTGGAAGCGCGGCACCCAGAAGAAGCGCGTCGAGCGCTACCTGACCGAGACCGTGTGCAGCGACTGCGCCGGGACGCGCCTCAACGAGGCGGCGCGCTGGGTGAAGCTCGGCGACACCTCGCTGACCGACCTGTCGGGCTTGCCGGTGCAGGACCTCGTGCCGACCCTCGAGTCGCTCGAGCTCACGGGCCGCCAGCAGCGCATCGCGCGCGACCTCCTGACCGAGATCGTGCGCCGCACCGCCTTTCTCACGCGAGTCGGGCTCGGGTACCTGACCCTCGACCGCGCGGCGGACAGCCTGTCCGGCGGCGAGGCGCAGCGCATCCGTCTGGCCGCCCAGCTCGGTGCGGGCTTGCAAGGCGTGCTCTACGTCCTCGACGAGCCGTCGATCGGCCTGCACGCCCATGACCACGGGCAGCTGCTGGGCGCGCTGTCCTCCCTGGTCGACGGCGGCAACAGCGTGGTGGTCGTCGAGCACGACGAGGCGACCCTGCGCGCCGCCGACTGGTTGATCGACGTGGGTCCTGGCGCCGGTCGGCACGGCGGCAGGGTGGTCGGCGCCGGAACGCCGGCCGAGATTGCCGAGCTCGACACACCCACGGGCCGGGCATTGCGCGGCGAGATCGTGATGCCCACGCCCGACGAGCGGCGCGCGGGCAACGGCAACGCCCTGCGCATCGAGGGCGCGCGCGCCTTCAACCTCAAGGACGTGGACGTGGAGGTGCCGCTGGGCACCTTCACGGTGATCACTGGCGTCTCGGGCTCGGGCAAGTCGACCTTGATCGGGCGCACCCTGCGGCCGGCCCTGCTGCGCCACCTCGAGCGTGAGGGCCCCGAGCCCGGTGACCACGACCGCATCCTGGGCCTCGAGCACGTCGACGACATGGTCGTCGTCGATGCCAGCCCGATCGGGCGCACGACCCGCTCGAACCCGGCCACCTACACCAAGGTGCTCACGCCGATCCGGGACCTGTTCGCGGCCCTGCCGGAGGCGCGCATGCGCGGCTACGACAAGTCGCGCTTCTCGTTCAACATCAAGGGTGGACGCTGCGAGTCCTGCGGCGGCGCGGGCGCGACCCTGGTCGAGCTGCAGTTCCTGGCGCCGGTGACCGTGCCCTGCAGCGAGTGCGGCGGCAAGCGCTTCCAGGCCGAGACCCTCGATGTGCGCTACCGCGGGCACTCGATCTCGGACGTGCTGAACCTGACCGCGGCGGACGCCCTCGAGCTGTTCCTGGACCACCCGAAGATCGGGCGGCCCCTCGCCCTGATGGTCGACGTGGGGCTCGGCTACCTGACCCTCGGTCAGCCCTCGACCACGATCTCTGGGGGCGAGGCCCAGCGCATCAAGCTGGTGACGCACCTGCAGAAGCGCCCGCGTGGCCACACGATCTACCTGCTCGACGAGCCGACCACCGGGCTGCACATGGAGGACGTGGGGCGCCTCGTGCACACCCTCCAGCGCCTGGTCGACCTCGGCAATACAGTGCTCGTGATCGAGCACAACCTGGAGCTCGTCTGGGCCGCCGACCACGCGATCGACCTCGGGCCGGACGGCGGCGAGGGCGGCGGCTGCGTCGTGGCCCTCGGAACGCCCGAGGAGCTGGCCCAACACCAGGGCTCGTACACCGGCGCGGCCCTGCGTGAGCTGGCCGGGGAGCGCACGCGCCTGCAGGCCAAGCGGCCCGTGCGCAAGGAACAGGCGCCCACCGATCTGGTGCTCGAGGGCGTGCGCACCCACAACCTGAAGAGCATCGACGTCTCGATCCCGCGCGAATCGCTGACCGTGATCACGGGACCCTCGGGGTCCGGCAAGAGCTCGCTCGCCCTCGACACGATTCACGCGGAGGGCCGGCGCCGCTTCGTCGAGTCGCTGTCGACCTACGCGCGCCAGTTCCTGGGGACCAAGGACCGCCCGCCGTTCGAGAAGGCGACCGGGCTCGGCCCCTCGGTCGCGGTCGAGGCGCGCACGGTCGGCAGTCACCCGCGCTCGACGGTTGCGACGACCACCGAACTGCACGACCACCTGCGCGTGCTCTTTGCGCGGGCGGGCACGCCGCGCTGTCCGGAGCACGGCCAGGCCCTCGAGCAGCGTGACCCCGCGGGCGTGACGCGGCGCATCCTGGCGGACGCGCCCGAGCAGGCCAAGGGCTGGATCCTCGCGCCGATCTGGGGGCACGGTCGGCCGCACCACGAGGAAGCCGCGACCGAGCTGCCGCGTCTGGCCGAGGGCTGGCGCAGCGCCGGCTTCGCCCGGGCGATGGTGGACGGCGCGGAGTTCCGGCTCGAGGAGCTGCCCGAGGCCGGACCCGAGAGCGACGTCGACCTGATCGTCGACCGCGTCGCCTTCGACGCCAAGGCCCGCGCGCGGGTGGCGGAGGCGGTCGAACAAGCAGCCAGCGTGGCGCACTGCCGCGTGAGCGCAATGGTCAAGGGCGGTGAGCGCCTCGAATACGCCACCGGCGGTGCCTGCACGGCGTGCGGCTTCACCCTGGATACGCCGCTCGAGCCGCGCCACTTCTCGTTCAACACCCACGCTGGGGCGTGCCCGCAGTGCGACGGCCTCGGAGAGTCGGTGGTCTGCGACGGACTCCTGCTCGTGACCTGCCCCGAAAAGTCCCTCCTCGACGGCGCGATCGGCGGCAAGCTCGGACGCTACCTGACCAAGGGCAAGGGCTACTACGAGTTCCTGCTGCGCACCCTCGCGAAGCAGCACCGGATCAAGCTCGAGAAGCCCTTCGAGGAGCTGACCGAGAAGCAGCAGGCGCTCTTGCTCTACGGCCACGGCGCGCAGGGGAAGTACCAGGTCGAGATCGAGAAGAGCACGCGCAACGTCGACTGGACGGAGAACTTCAGCGCCGCCTGGCCGGGGCTGTGCGGGCAGATCGACGCCTGGCACCAGAAGACCGACGACCCCGAGTGGGCGGCCCTGCTCGAGGAGGTCATGAGCCGGCGCGAGTGTCCCTCTTGCAAGGGCGAACGCCTGGCCCCTGCGCCGCGGCATGTCACCCTACAACGCAAGCGCCTGCCGGAGCTCCTGCGCATGACAGTGGAGGAAGGCGTGCAGTGGTTCGAGGGTCTGGCCGTGCGCAAGAAGCTCGCCAGCGCCATCGCGCCGGTGCGCGCCGAGATCCAGAGCCGCCTGCGGCTGCTCGACAAGGTCGGGCTCGGCTACGTGACCCTCGATCGAGCGACGGCGACCCTCTCGGGCGGCGAGGCGCGGCGCGTGCGCCTGTCGGCGAGCCTCGGCTCCGAGCTGGTCGGGGTCTGCTACGTCCTCGACGAGCCGACGGTAGGCCTGCACCCGCGCGACATCGATCAGCTCGCCGATGCCCTGGTCGAGCTCAAGGAGCGCGGCAACACGGTCATCGTCGTCGAGCACGACGGGGCGCTGATGCGCCGGTCGGACTGGATCGTCGACATCGGCCCGGGCGCCGGGGAGCACGGCGGCACGATCGTCGCCAGCGGTCCTCCGGACGAGGTCGCCGCCCACCCGACCTCGGGCACCGCCGCCTACCTGCGCGGCGAGAGCGACCTCGCGCGGGAGATCTCCGAGGACGCGCTCCATGACGGACCGAGTGAGGAGCTGGGCGAGAGGCCGAAGCCGCTGCGGCTGAAGGGCGCGACGCTCCACAACCTCAAGGGCGTCGACCTCCAGGTGCCCTTCGGCGAGATCACCGGCGTGTGCGGCCCCTCCGGCTCGGGCAAGTCGACGCTCGTGCTCGACACCCTGGTGCCGGCCCTGCGCGGCGAGCGGCCCGAGGGACGCTGGACAGCGTTCACCCAGGTACCGGGGCTGCGCACCGTCGTCGTCGACGCCAGCCCGATCGGCCGGTCGCCGCACAGCGTCCCCGCGACCTACGCCGGCGTGATGGTGCCGCTGCGGGAGCTGTTCGCCCGCACGCCCGACGCCCGCATGCGCGGGTATGGGCCAGCTCACTTCTCCTTCAACTCGAACCGGGGCCGCTGCCCCGTGTGCGAGGGCCGCGGCTCCGTCCTGGTCGAGATGCAGTTCCTGGCGGACCTGTGGCTGACCTGCGAGGAGTGTGATGGCCGGCGCTACCAGCCCGAGGTGCTCCAGATTCGCTATCGCGGCAAGACGATCGCGGACGTGCTCGCGATGTCGGTGTCGGAGGCGCACGAGTTCTTCAAGGACCTGCCGAAGATCGCGCGGGTGCTGCAGACCCTGGCGGACGTGGGGCTCGGGTACCTGCGTCTCGGTCAGAGCTCGACGACCCTCTCGGGCGGCGAGGCGCAACGGGTCAAGCTCGCCAGCGAGCTCTTCCGCGCTGCAGGCCCGCAGCGCAGCGTCCTGCTGCTGGACGAACCGTCGACCGGCCTCGCGGCGACCGACGTGGTGCACCTCGCCCGCGCCCTGGCGCGACTCGCGCGCCGCGGCGACGCGGTCGTGGTCATCGAGCACCACACCGAGCTCCTGCGAGTGTGCGACCGCCTGGTCGAGATGGGCCCCGAGGGGGGCGCGGCCGGCGGTCAGGTCCTGGGCACCGGCACGCCGGAGCAGCTCATGGCCGACCCGAACTCGATCACCGGACCCTGGCTGGCCCCCGAGCGCGCGCTCCGGCCCAAGAGCAAGCCCCGCGCCAGGCGCGCCGCCAGGACGGCCGTGAAGGGAGGCGCGCGCTGATGCTCCCGGACAACCCGTTGATCGTTCAGTCGGATCGCACCCTGATGCTGCACACGGTGACCACGGTGACCGATGAGCACGGGCGCCCGCGCAAGGACGAGCACGGTCGCCCCATGACCGAGGAGCACCCGCGCTTCGCCGAGGCGCGCGACCGCCTCGCGCCCTTTGCGGAGCTCGAGAAGAGCCCCGACTACCTGCACACCTACCGCGTCACCGCCGTGTCGATCTGGAATGCGGCTGCCCTGCGCTTCACGATCGAGGACGTGCGCGAGACCCTCGAGGACCTCTCGTGTGTTCCCGTTCCCGAGAACGTGCTGGCCGAGATCGCCTCCTGGATCGAGCGCTATGGCCTCTTGCGCATCGAACGGGTGGGTGACCGCTTCGAGCTGCTCTCCCACGACGTCGAGGTCCTCCCCGACGTGCTCGGCCATGCCAGCATTCGCAAGCTCTGCGAGCGAGCTGAGGACGGTCGCGTCTGGGTCGATGCTCTCAACAGGGGCACGATCAAGCAGGCCCTGATCAAGATCGGCTTCCCGGTCGACGACCGCGGCGGTTTCCTCGACGGAGACCCGCTCCCGATCGCCCTGCGCACCGAGAGCCGCTCAGGGAACGCCTTCGCCCTGCGGCCCTACCAGGAGAACGCGGCGGCCGCCTTCCACGCCGGCGGCTCGGTCGACG
>JAQBVH010000130.1 GCA_027623615.1 Planctomycetota bacterium
GGTCCTGCGGCCCGGGGAGGGGCGACCCGTCGCTTGCTGCGACCAGGTCGTGGCCGGGGTGCATGCGCAGCTCGATGTGGCCCCGGGCCGGCTCGGTGCCAAGGCGGCGCTGCGGGCGCTGAGCGACCTGGCTGCCGCCGCCGCCGTGCCGACCTCCCTCCTCTGCGCCCTGCGCGCTCCGGCGGAGGCCAGTGAGAGCAGCCTGCGCGGGTTGATCAGCGGCGTGGCCCGGGCAGGAGACGACCACGGTGCGCCCCTCGTCGGCGGCGACATCACCTGCGCGCCGGGTCCCCTCTCCCTGTCCGTGACCGCCCTGGGTTACTACCAGCTCGCGGGCCGGTCACCCTCCCGTCAGCGCGCTCGACCTGGTCAGGTCGTGCTCCTGACCGGACCGGTCGGGGGCAGCCGACTCGGCCGCCATTTGCGGATCCGACCCCGGATCGAGCACGGATTGGCTCTGGCGCAGGCGGGGGCGACCGCGCTCATGGATGTCTCGGACGGCCTGGCCTGGGATCTGTACCGCCTGGCGCGGACGGCAGGCGTGCGTGCTGTGCTCGTCCAGGTCCCGGTGCACTCGGACGCGCGCCGCGCCGCCCGCGCAAGCGGTCGCGACCCGCTGGATCACGCCCTGCACGATGGGGAGGACCACGAGCTGATCGCCACCCTTCCACGGCGGCGCGCCGAGGTCCTCCTTGCGGATCACCCCGAGTGGACGTGTATCGGCCGCGTCGAGGCCGGGCGCGGCCTCCGGCTCGAGCTACCATCGATGGCGCCGCGCGCGTGGCGCCCCGTGGAGGGAGGTTGGCGACATGGCGGTTGAGCGGCAGTTTCTGACCCACGACGAGGAGGGCACGGAAGCCCTCGGAGAAGCCTTCGGGCGCGCTTGCCTCCCCGGGACCGTGATCGCCCTCACGGGTGAGCTCGGCGCTGGCAAGACGTGCTTCGTACGGGGGCTTGCCCTCGGCCTGGGGATTACGGAGGGAGTCGCGAGCCCGAGCTACACCCTGATGCAAGCGCACGAGGGTGGCCGGCTGCCCCTGTTCCACTTCGACGCCTGGATGGAGGGCCGCGAGAAGGCGTGGCTGGCTGAGGGCGGTGGCGCCTGGCTGCGCGAAGGGGGCGTCTCGGTCATCGAGTGGGCGGGGAGGGTCGAGGCCTGGCTCCCCGAAGCACGCTTGGAGGGTCGTATCGACGTCCTCGGACTCGAGTCACGCCGCCTGACATTCCGGGCCATTGGCGCAGATTCCCCATATCTCAGCGACCTCGGAGCGTTCTTGCTGGGCCTTGCCACTCCCTGTGGGGTCTCTGACGGGGATCCGGCCTCATCCTCCCCTTCCTAAAAATGTCCCCCGAACTGAACCTCGCTCCCCGATGAGCGTTTTGGAGCAGCGTTGAAGGAAGACTGGGAGGACCAGAGGGACCCGCTTGCGGCCTTGCGAGCGGGGGATCCTCAGCCCTTCGAGGCCTTCGTCGAAACCGAGCTCTCGACCTTCTTGGGGTTCTTCAAGCGCCTGGGCGCGAACCGAAGCGAGGCCGAGGACCGCGTCCAAGACCTGTTCCTCAAGTTGTACCAGCACTCCCGCACCTACCAGCGCCAGGGTCGCTTCGCCGCCTACGCCTTCCGCGTGGCGCGCAACCTCTGGATCGATCGCTCGCGCCGCCTGGCCCTGCGGGAGGCACCGGAGCGCATCGCCCCGGATGACGGTAGCTCGACCCTGGATCGTGTCGAGGACACCAGGCTCGAGGAGCCGGTGACGAGCCTGTCGCGCCGGGAAGAGGCTGAGCAGCTGAAGGCCGCCCTGGCCGGGCTCGGGGACCATCATCGCCTCGTGTTCGAGCTCGGGGTGATGCAGGAGCTGCCCTACCAGCAGATCGGGGAGATCCTCGAGATCCCCGTTGGAACCGTGAAGTCGCGCATGTTCCACGCCGTGCGCAAGCTTCAGGAGGCCCTTGGAGCCCGGGGCGTAACCGAACAAGGGGCCGGGGCCGCGGATCCCCGGCGAGGGAACCGATGAACCACCGCTACGACGACGAACACCTGCTCGAGTGGGTCCTGAACCCCGAGGGGCAGGACGAGAACACCCGCCAGGAATTGACCCGGGACCCCGGCGCTGCACGGCGTGCGGAGGAGCTGGGCGCCTTCCTGGTCCACTGCCGTGACCTGGGCCGAGACCTCGGCCAGGAGTCCGCCGAGGCAGCTCCGGCCAGCGCCCTCGCCCAGCGCGTCCTGGCACGCACCACTCGCGAGGATCTGTCCTGGCGGGGGGACCTGGCCTTGGTTGGCACCCACCTCCGGCGGCGCGTGGCCGACTCCGGTTGGATGAAGCTCGCCGCGGCCAGCCTGATCCTCCACCTGATGGCCTTGCCGGCTCTGGCGATCTACGTGCTCGTGGCCGAACCCAAGCAGCCGTACATCGAGTTCATCCCGGTTGACGATTACTACCCCGAGGGCTTCCCCGAGAGCGTGGACGACCCGGCCCCCGACCTCGAGGCTCCCGAGGGCAAGGACCCGGTCAAGCCCTCCCAGGACGAGGGTCGCTAGCGGGGCGCCCGCTGGAGCTCGCGGGGGGTGGCGTCGACTCCCGCCGGCTGGGCTCCTCGAGGTGACTGTGGCCATCCCGGTGATGAGCGGTTCCGCACCCTGGCCGCTGCCGGAGGCGATCGTAATCGACCCGGCATGTCGAGAAAGGTGTCGCCGGCGGTCTGCTTGCCTATCCTCTGCGGCATGAATCGCGCCCTCGCCACACTTCTGCTGCTCACCCCGCTGCAGGCCCAGGACGACCTCCCGACCATGGAGCTGTCCCTGGACCAGGCCGTTCGGCTCTCGCTGAACAAGAACCTCGAGCTGCAGATCGCCGAGCTCGACGGGGAAATCAGCCACTTCGACCAGCTCGGGAGCTGGGGCGCCTTCGATTGGGTCTTCGACGCGTCGCTCGGGCTCACGGACGCCGAGCGCGAGGTGGGTGGCTTCCTGGACGGGGGCAACACCCTCTCGGTCGAGAGCGAGCAGACCGACCTGAACCTGAGCCTGCTGCGCCCCCTGCAGACCGGGGGCACCTTCAGCGCCAGCTTCAACCGGGGCATCAGCGCGTCCAACTCTGCCTTTCAGAACGACCCGGAGCAGACGACCGACACCCTGTCGCTGGTCTACACCCAACCCCTCAGGCGCGGCGCCTGGAGCGAGTACGCTACCTCGGTCCAGCGGGAGAACGAGCTGCTCTGGCGACGCCAGCTCGAGATCGTGCGCCAGACTCGGCAGCGCATCGCCGTCGAAGTCTCGAATGCCTACTGGGACCTCGTCTCGGCGCGCGAACAGCTTCAGGTCGCGATCGGCGGCGTCGAGCTCGGCATTCGCCGTGAGGAGCGCGAGCAGGCGGAGCTCGACGCTGGCCTTGGCACGGAGGTTGATGTTGTTCAGGCCCAGGCCGAGCTGGCGACCCGCGAGGAGTCGCTGCTGCAGGCCCAGAACGCTGTGGAGCAACGCCAGGACGATCTGCGCAAGCTCCTCTCCTCCGGCGAGGAGGACGCCCTGTGGGGCGTGCAGCTGTTCACCACCACCGGATTGCCCGTGACGACCTCCACCAGCTCCGTACCGACCTGGACCGCCGCCGTGGCGACGGCGATGGAGAACCGTCCAGAGCTGAGACAGCGCAAGCTCGACGTGGACCTGTCCCAGGTGCGGCTGGCGCGGGCGGGCAGCGATCGGCTCTCGGGCCTGGACCTCCAGTTGTCGGTCAACTCCCGCTCGGTGGACGCGAGCGGCGGACAGGCGTTCGAGGACACCTCGTCCTTCGAGTTCCCGACGTACGCGGCGACCCTCTCCTACAACGTGCCGATCGGCAACCGCTCGGCCCGCTTCGCGGAGCGCGCGGCGCGCACGCGCGTCCGCAGCGCCCAGCTCGAGTTCGACAGGTCCGAACTCGACGTGGTCGCCGAGGTGCGCGCAGCCGTGCGCGCCGTCAAGTTCGCCGCCGAGCAGGTGGTGGCCACGCGCAAGAGCCTCGAGCTCGCCGTGCGCCAGCTCGACGCCGAGGAGGCGCTCGAGGACAACGACCTCTCGACCACCTTCCAGGTCCTCGAGTTCGAACAGGCCAAGATCGAGGCCGAGTCGAACGAGAAGGGGGCCTTGGCCAGCTACGCAAAGGCCCTGGTCGCGCTCGAGAACGCCCAAGGCAAGCTCGGAGACTGAGTATGAAGACCGATGCGAAGGATCTCGCTGGGTTCGCGATCGCGGCCGCCATCCTCGGCGGCGTGATCTGGATGGGGCTGTCCTCCTCGGAAGAGGAGGAGCCGATGATCCTGACCCTGGAACAGCAGTACCTGCTCGACGGCCGGCTCGACGCGCTGATCTACAACTGCCCCTTCACGCGGCCCTACGACGAGCAGCTGGCCGACGTGATCCCACTGCTCGTCTCGAAGCTGGAGCACGGCACCAAGGAACCCCTACGACAGTTCAAGCAGGAGCTGGGTGTTCACGGTGGCCGCGCGGTGCCGGAGCTCGTTCGCCGTTGGGAGGCGGTCGTCGGCGGCGCGGACGCCAAATGGAAGCAAGGCGTGCTCGAAAACCTCCTGCAGGCGGCCAACCTGATGGATGACCCGGCTGCTCTGGACGTCCTGCGTCGCGGCATCCAAGCCGGTGTGCCGTCCGTACGCATGGCCGCCCTGCCAGGCTTGGCCAAGCTCGGGGACGAGGGCGACTACGAGAGCGTGGCGGTCTGGCTCCCGACCGTCATCGAGGGCGAGATCAAGTCGCGCTATTCCGAGGCGCTGTTCCGCCTCGACCCGTACCGGTTCTACGAGGACGTGGCCGTATGGATGAGCCAGGGGCAACACGAGAGCCTCTGGCCCTACCTCTTGCTCGACATCTTGAAGTGCCGCGATGAGGATCAGGCGCGCATGTTCAAGGACATCGCGCCCCTGCGCGACGAGCAGTACGTCCCGTTCCTGATGGCCCCCTCCGCCGCGCTGGGGGACCTGGACGCGATGGAGGAGCTGATGACGCGCCTGGGGAGTGAGCGCCCCGGTGTGCGGCAGTACGCCGTCCAGGCCCTGGCCGGCATCGGGGAGACCGCGGCGGTCGCGCCCCTCATCTCCGACGACCACGCCGGTGTGCGCCGCCTGGTGGTGACCGCGCTCAAGGACGACCCTTCCGAGGTCGCCACCGAGTATCTGCGCGAGGCCGTCAACGATCCCAGCGAACAGGTACGCAAGACGGCGATCATCGAGCTGGTCCGCCGAGGTCACGAGCTGACGGTGGCCGAGGCCCTCGCGTTGCTCGAGGGCCACATCGGCGAGCGCGAGCTCGGCATCAACGCGCTACGTAGCGGCTGGGACGTGAACACGGGCAGCGCCGAGGATGCGTTGCTGCGCCTGCTGCGTGTCTGGAAGGAACAACCCGATGATGCCGGCGCGCGGATCTCCGTGCTGCAGGCGCTGGCGCACGTGCCCCTCGAGGAGTCGGCCAGCTTCCTCTACGACTTCGGCTTGCAGTACAAGGGCGAGGTCAAGGGCCAGACAGCCCACCGCTGGGCCTGCGGACAGGTCTGGAACACCGGGACCATCGGGCGCACCTTGCTGCGCACGCGCCTGGCGGAGGAGACCGATCCCTTCCGCCGCCTCGACCTGATCGAATTCATCTGGCAGGACCACGAGGTCGTCTCGCGCAACCTGCTGCTCGACGTCCTGCGCGACGAGACGCAGACCCACTACGAGCGTCTGTACGTGGCCGACAGGCTGACCCGGATGGGTCCCGCGGAGCTCGTGGCTCCGGCAATCAAGCGCTACTACTTCGCGTGCACCGACTTCCACGTGCGACCCGCCCTGCAATGCCTCTTGTGGGTCTGGTATGGACAGCACGACTTCCAGTAGGTCGATCCGCAGAACTGGGCGTCTAGGTGTTCTCGCCGGGGGCGGCGACTGCGTAGGGTAGGTGGCCCGCGCCATGCCCCGTCCCCCCGCCCTCCGCCTTGCGTTCCTTGCCAGCCTGATCCTCTTGACCGCCTGTGGCGGGGGGAATGAACCAGGCCAATCGAGTCCAGGCCAGTCGAGTCCAGGCCGGTCGGCTCAGGGGACGGCGGCCCCGGGCCCTGGAGAGAACGCCCCCGGCGACCAGGGTCCCGGCGATCAGGGCGCGACGCTGGGCGGCGCGAAGGGACCAAGGCTGAACGCCCAGGACGGGGACGCGTCCCAACGCCCCGACGCCCCCCAACGCCTGTTCTTGAGCCGCTTCCCTCCGCTGGGCCCCTGGTTCGAGGAGTTGCGGATGAAGGTCATGCCCGCGAGCTCCGGCTGGCCGCCCGAGCAGCTCGCGAGCATCGCGAAGAGGGTATTGCGCCCCGCGGTGCGGGAAGCCCTCGCGGGTCAAGGCGCAGGGAGTCTTGCCGAGGTGCGGGATCCGCAGTTCACCTGCAGCGTGCCTCTCAGCCCCGCGAGGCTGATCGAGCGCGGCGCAGGCGGCCTGACCGTGAGGACGGGCGTGCTGACCGCCATGGATGCCGATGACCCGGCCCGCACCGATCCGGCCGTGGTGCTCGCGAACCTCGTCCTCCCCTTCGCAGGAGCTGCCGACACCGACGTCGAGCTCTGGGTGACCGACTCCTGGGGCGAGGGGCCGCTCATGCACACGCGCTGCATCCTACGCCTGTCGGCTCGGACCTCCGCGGGGCAGCTGCAGGCCAACGTGACCTTCCGCACAAGTTGGAATGTGGGTCAGGGGGGTGTGCTCCTGAGCAACCTGACCGGCGAGCACTACGAGGAGCTGCGGCGTGAAGGGGAGGGTTTCCAGGACCTCACCGGGCAGGCCCTCGGCGCCGCCGCCGCGCCGGGCCGTTGGGTCTGGGGCGGCGCCCTCGAGCTGTCGGACTCGACCGACAACCTGATCAACTTCACGAACGTCTACCTGGGCATGCACGGGTTGGCGGTGGGGGATCTTGACGGGGACGGCCTCGAGGACGTGTACGTCGGCACGGTCGGAGGAACGCCGAACCGGCTGCTGCGCCACCAACCCGACGGCCGGGTGATCGACGTCGCGAGCCGATCGCAGGTCGACTTCCTCGACGACACGGCCGGCGTGCTGATCGTCGACCTCGACGGTGACGGCGCGCGGGACCTGGTGCTTGCGATGGACGAGGACCTGCTCATCGCCTGGAACGACGGCGGCGGGGTCTTCGACGAGCGCACCCTGCTCGAGCGCGGCCCCGAGGATCGGGACAAGGTGTACAGCCTGAGCGCCGCCGATGCTGACGGCGACGGAGACCTCGACCTGTACGACACGCGCTACTTCAGCGGAGAGTATGGCGCGGCTGGCGTCCCCACGCCGTATCACGACGCACGCAACGGAGCCCGCAACTCCCTGTGGCGTAACGAGGGCAAGCGACGCTTCGTCGATGGCACCGAAGAGCTCGGCCTTGACCACCAGAACAACCGCTTCAGCCTGACCTCTCTCTGGGAGGACGTCGACGGCGATGGGGACCTCGACCTCTATGTCGTCAACGACTTCGGTCGCAACAACCTCTACGTGCGCGGCGACGACGGCCGCTACCGCGACGGGGCGGGCAAGCTGGGCCTGAGCGACATGGCCGCCGGCATGGGCATCACCTGCGCCGACGCCGACGGGGACGGCTTGCTCGACCTGTACGTGACCAACATGTACACCGCCGCGGGGCGCCGCGTGACGGCGACCCAGCGCTTCGCCGACCTTCAGGGGCCCGCAGCCAAGAGCTACCAGCGTCAC
>JAQBVH010000131.1 GCA_027623615.1 Planctomycetota bacterium
GCGCTGCTCCTCGCGCTCGGGCTGTGGGCAGCCGCCGCGATCACAGGCGAGGAAGTCGTCGCGCCGGTGCCTACCCGGGGCGGCGACGGCGCGAGCGCACGCTCCACGACCCTCGAGACCGGAGGAGAGGAGAGCGCGGCGACCGCCGGCACGCGCATGCAGGGCGGCCCGAGCACCGCGTCAACTGCGGACGACGGCCCGGTCCTGCGCGGCCGGCTGCACCAGCAGGAGACCGGCGAGCCGCTGCCCTGGTACCACCTCGAGCTGCGGGCGCACCGCCACACGCGCGTGGTGCGCACCGACGCGGAGGGGCGCTTCGAGTTGCCCTTCCCCCCGGGCTTGCTCCAGGTTTCGTTCCACGACCTCGAGCCCGTGCAGCGCGAGGGCGCCTCGATCTCCTTCCTCGACCTCGAGCAGCGCGCCCAACTCGAGCACCGCGCGGGCGACGGGCCCGTGCGCCTCGAGGTCTCGAGCGGCCCGACCTTCGACCTCGATCTGCCCATCCCCGAGGGCGTAGGCGTAGGCGCAATGTGGGCCGAGCTGACCTGGCGGCGCACGGACTTCGCCGGGTCGCCCATCTGGTACGAACCGCTGGCCGCACCCCTGCGCAGCGCGGGGGGCGGGACCTGGGTGCGCTTCGAGGCGCCGGGTCAGGGCTCGCGCAACGGCCCCTGGGGCTTGGCGGTCTACACGCATGACGAGTTCTGGCGCAGCGGCGAGGCGCAGACCGAGCGGGTGCAGGGCCGCTACCCGCAGGTCCTGCGCCTCGAGCTCCTGCCCCGCGGCTGGCTGACCGTGCGGGCACGCCACGGGGGCGCGCAGGAGACCAAGCCGGTCGTGCCCCTGCTCACCCCGATCGATCGCCCTCCCTTCGAGGTCACCGACCGCGGCGTCGTCCATCAGCGTCACGGCAAGGCGCACGCGCTGGCCGACGGCTGGCTCTTCACCCAGCTCGAGGAGGGCGCGTACGCGCTCTCCTTCGACACGGCCCTGCACGAGCCCTACTCCGCCCGCGTCGAGGTCGCCGCCCATGCGCACACGGAGCACGACGCCGAGCTGGTGCGCCTCGAGATCGGCGGGGCGATCACGGGCACCGTTTCGGGACGCAGGGACGCGCAGCCTGCGCGCAGGATGCTGCTCACCCGCGAAGACGGGCAGGGCTCTCCGCGGGCGGCGACGATAGACTGGCGCGACGAGGACGGCCGCGCGGTGGGCTCGTTCGCCTTCGACGAGGTGCCGCTGGGCCGCTACTCCCTCGTCCCGGAAGCGCGCAGCCTGCACGCCTGGTACCCGAGCGCGGTCCTGGCCGAGCCGCCGTTCCAGGGCGCCCACTTCGAGCGCCTCGACGGGGGGCCCCACGCACCCGTCGGGTTCCTCGTCCGCGACGAAGCGGGCCAGGAGATCACCCACGCTGACCTGAGGCTGACGATCCGGCGCCAGGGCGATCCGCCCGAGGCCGCGGCGGCGCACCGGCTCACCTCCGGCAAGCCGCACCACCTCGAGTTCCCACTCGAGGCGCCGGTCGAGTGGAGCGTCGAGCTACCCGGCCACGTCTCGGTGGTCGGTCACACCGAGGACTTCCTCGACCTGCGCCCGACCTCCTTCGGAGAGTGCCGCTTCGCCGAGGTCGTGCTCAGGCGCAAATAGCTAGCCGTCGACGACCTGCGTCCGGCGTTGTTCGGCCGGCAGGACCTCGGCCAGGCTGCCCTCGCGAATCGAACGTAGGGTCCAGCCTGCGTCGAAGATCAGCACGAGGCCCGTCAGGCCGGCCTCGCCACGCCGATAACTGAACGAGGCCGACTCGCTGTCGACCGGCACGGAGAAGGACAGCTCCCAGCTCGCGTGCCGGGACCAACCCCACGCGAGCACTGCGCCGCCCTGATGCTCGCGCACGAGCAGGGGTGCGCCGAGCACCGCGAGGCACGCGTCGAGGTCGGCCTCGTCCGGGCGCAGACCGAAGTGCGACGGAGGCTGCGTGTAGCGAGTGCGGACGGTGAAGCCGCCGCTGATGCAGGACCCGGTCACCAGGAGCAGGGCCAGGGCCGCGAGGACGCGCACCACCTCAGCCTCCGATGGGCAGGTCGTATTCGGCGCTCTCCGCCTCGAAGGTCGCGCCCGCGTGGCTGACCACACCCTGCTCGTCGAAGAAGATCCAGGCGCGATCCTGTTGCGTGTCGACCCCACGCAGGGCGACCAGGATCAGGAACAACCCGGCCTGCTTCTCGATCGAGTGGTCGTAGCGAAAGGCCGAGCCCCGGCCGAGCTGCACGACCTCGTTGGGGGCACCGAGCAGGTCGAGCACCTCCTGGGCAGTCGTCCTACCGGGTTCGATCGCAGCGACCGCGTCGGGCCGCAGGGCCGCGTGCCGACTCGTCTTGCTGACGAGGCAGCCGCTGAGGAGGGGTAGGAGCAGGCAGGGAAGGAGGCGTCTCAAGGAGGTCATCGATCGCAAGGTGTGTTGGCCAGGCCCTTCAGGATGGCCCGGACGCGTGCACAACTCTGCTGCACGTCGAGGCTCGAGACAAGCTGCCGGATGCCGAAGCGTTCCTCGTCGTCGAGATCGTCCAGGCCCTCGAGGACCTTGTCGATCCTCGCCGCGAGGCCGGGGACGTCATCGGGTTCGTCGAGGAGCAGACCCGCGTGGGGACCCTTTAGGTACTCGGCGACCCCCGCGAAACCGGAGGCAATCACGGGAGTTCCGCAGGCGAGCGCCTCGACGAGGGCGAGCCCCAGGGTGTCGCGCCAGGTGGGCATCACGCACAGGTCCGCACCGGCCGCGAGCAGGACGGGGTCGACCTCGGGCAACCAGGTCGCGTGGGGCAGCCCGCGCACCTCGCGTGGTCGGCGCTTCGGTCCGGCCACGAGCAGATGCGCCTTGCCGTGGATCCGGTGCAGCGCGCGCGCGAGGGCGGGCAGGCCCTTGAGCCGGGGATTGCGCGCGGGGAACGTCAGGATGGGCATGCCCGGTACGACGCCGACCAGCTCGCGGAGCTGCTCGCGTGCCTCCCCGCGCCGTCGCGGATGGAACGCTTCGAGGTCGATGCCTGGCGCGACGACCTCGAGTCGGCCGGACGCGAGGGGATACTGGGCCAGCATCTCGAGCGCGACCATGGCCGAGGGCACGAGCACCTTGCGCGCGCCGCCGTTCATGGCGAGCCCCTCGATGTCGTCGAAGACCCGATGGCGCCCGCGCGGGACGACCAGACCACGACCCTCGAAGCCGAACAGGGAGCGCGCCGCGCGGCGGCGGGCGCCGAGGCTCGCGCGGTGACTGCCAGCGTGCAGCCAGAGCAGATCGACCCGCTCGAGGTGCCGCACGCCGAGGGTCACCTCGCAGCCGACACCCTGGGCTGCGGCGAGCAGGCTGCGCCCGAGCCGTCGCTCGCGAACGCCACGGGTGATCCCCCCCGCGCGCACGCGATGGAACTCGCCCGTGACCTCACCGTCCTGCTGGGATGCGAAGACGTGGACCTCGTCGCCCTGGGCGTCGAGGTAGCGGGCGAGCTGATCGAGGGCACGCTCCGCGCCGCCGCGACGGGCGTCCCAGCGATCGATCAACAGGCCGACTCGCATCGGGGGTCAGCCTAGCGCCCGCGCAAGGTCGGGCGAAGTTGGGGTCTCCCCGAAGGGAGCCCGGAAACCTGGGGGACGGGCCAAGGATGGGTCCGGTTCTCTCGGATGGGACGGATCAGCGGCCGGGGCGGGCGTCCAACCAGTCGAGTACGCCCTCCTCGCGCATGACCGCTTCGATCTGCGCGCGCTGCTTCGGGACGTCCTTCGACAGCACCTCGCAGCCGTCCTCGGTCACGACGACCACGTCCTCGATGCGCACGCCGATGCTCGTCTCGGGGTCGTACAGCCCCGGCTCGATCGTGAAGGTCATGCCGACCTCCAGCCGATCCGTGTGACTCAATCCAGGGTCATGCACCGCCATCCCGACCGAGTGGCAGGCGCCGTGCAACATCAGGTGCGTGAGGCCGTGCTCCTTGATCTTGTCGCGGCAGGCCTCTTCGACGTCCGAGAGGCGCGCGCCGGGCTTGACCAGCGCGATGCCGGCGAGCTGCGCGTCGAGCACGGCGTCGTAGATGCGGGCCTGCTCCTCGCTGAAGGTGCCGTCGACCGGGAAGGTGCGCGTCACGTCGCTGACGTAGTGGTCGACCTCGGGGGCGAAGTCGATCAGGACCACGTCCTCGGCGCGCAGGCGCCGCGCGGAGAAGTTGTAGTGCAGCACGAGCGAGTTCGCGCCCGTGCCGACGATCGCCGCGTAGGCCGGACCGTCCGCGCCGTGGCGCGCCTGGGTCCACGTGAGGAGCGCGGCGAGGTCCCACTCGCCGATCCCGGGACGACAGGAGCGCATGGCCTCCTTCATCGCGAGCGCCGCCGCGACGGAGGCGCGGCGCACGGCCTCGACCTCCTCAGGCGTCTTGATCGCGCGCAGCTTGGTGATCGCGCCGCCGGCGTCCTGCACCTTGGCGCCGAACTTCTGTTCGAGGTGCGCCGCGAAGGCCTTCGCGCGGTTCACGCGACCATCCAGCGGGTCCTTCTCGCGCGCCCGGTCGTAGGGGCCCGCGGCGTCGTAGGAGCCGGAGAGCAGGATGGCCGCACCCTTCGAGGTCCAGAGCTTGCGCTTGCCGCCCCCCAGCACCCCGCTCAAGGACTCGAGCAGATCGCCGATCGGTCGCACGTCCCCGATCCCGGTCAGCTCCTTCACCCAGGGATCGTCCGCATCCCAGATCTCGCCCTCCCAGCGCTCCCTGAAGGCGCTGGGCTTGGCCACGAGCAGGATCTCCGCGCCGGAATCGACATCCATGATCAAGGCCACGTCCGGGCTCTCGACCCCGGTCAGCCACCAGAAGTTCTTGTCCTGACGGAAGGCCACGTTCTCGCGCGGTCCCGGCTCGCCGCGCATCACGAATACGCCGCTCCCGAGGGCCTCACGCAGCGCCGCGCGACGTCCGGCGTGGAAGGCCTTGCCCAGTCCACAGATCGGTGCCCCGTCGGCCGCGCGCGCCAGGTTGTTGGCAGGCGGCGCAGGCAGTGGATCCTGGGCGAGGGCGAGGGGCGCGAGGCTGAGCAGTATGGCGGTCCGTTGCATGGGGACGAGGGTAGCGCCACCCCCCTCGCGCTGGGCGTAAGTTCCAGGCGTGACGACGGCCGCCGCGCCGCTCCGGTACGCTCCCGCCGTGCGAATCGGCTTCGACGCGTCCGCGATGTCTCCTGATCACCCGCCCGGCGTGCGGCGGGTCGTGGAGCGCAGCCTCGCGGCGCTCGAGGCACGCGGCAAGCATGAGGTCGTGCGGCTCGCGCCGCCCTCCGGCGTAGACCTGCGCACCTGGCGCCACAAGCAGCTCGCGGGCGAGGTGCAGTCCCAGGGCCTGGTCGGCCTGCATTCGTTCGTCTCCGCCTTTGCGCGTGGCGGCCCGGGCAAGCGGGTGCAGACGATCCACGAGGTGCCCTGGAAGCACGGCGTCACGGAGAACGCGGGCTGGAAGCACCGCTACTGGGCGCGCTTCGGAGCGCGCAGGGCGGACGCGGTGATCACGCCGACCGCGTTCGTCGCGCGCGACCTCGGTCTGCGCACTGCGCAGGAAGGCGGCAAGCTCTTCGTCGTCCCTTGGGGCGTGGACGAGCGCTTCACCGAGGAGCCGCCCTTGGGCGAGGTCGATGAGGTCTTGCTCGAGCGCTACCGCCTGCCGGAGGGCGCGTTCGTGCTGGCCCTCGGCGCGGTGCGCGCGAAGAAGAACCTGGCGGGCGTCCTGCACGGCCTCGCGCGCCTGAAGGAGCGCGGCGGCCCCGTGCCGCAGCTGATCGTGACCGGTGACGACACGCCGGACCTGCGCAGGGACCTGGGTCTGGCCCAGAAGCTCGGCCTGACCCGCTACGTCTCGACGCCGGGTCACATCGAGGACGAGCACCTGCCTGGCGTCCTGCGCCTGGCCGCGGCCGTGGTCGTGCTCTCCCGCTCCGAGGGCTTCGGCCTGCCCGCCCTCGAGGCCGTCGCGTGCGGCACGCCGGTCGTCGTCAGCGCCAACAGCGCCCAGGCGGAGGTCGCCGGACCGGACGCGTTCCAGGTCGACCCGACCGATCCCCCGTCGGTCGCAGACGGCCTGCGCGCCGCGATCGAGGCCCGCGAGGACCTGCGCTACGTCATCGCTGCGCACGCGCGCGCGTTCACCTGGGACCGCACGGCGGCGGCGATCGAGAGGGTCTGGGAGTCGCTCGCGTGACGCGCCTGCTCGTCTCGGGATTGGTGCTCGATCAGCCGATGGGCGGCGTGCGTCGGCACAACCAGGAGCTCCTGCCGCGCGTGGCGCGGCGCCTCGCGGATGAGGGTGGACACCTGGCGGTGCTCGCGGGCCGCGGCGGCATCGGCTTCGACCTGCCCGCCCCCATCGAGCTCCTCACGAGCGACGTCCCCGCGCGGCCGATCCCCATGCGCGCGATGCGCGAGTCGCGCGCCCTGAACGAGGCGGCGCGGGCCGGCGGTTACGACCTCGTGCACTCTGGCCATCTGCCGGCGCCGCGCGGCTTGGGCGTGCCCTTCAGCCTGACCCTGCACGACCTGCGCCACCTGGATGGGGAGCATTCGCCGTTCAGCCGGCGGCTGATCGCCAAGCAGGTCGTCGGCTGGGCGGTCGAGCGCGCCGCGCGCATCCTCACCGTCAGCGAGGCCACCGCGAGCCAGCTGCGCGCGCGCTGGCCGCGCTGCGCGGACAAGCTCACGCTCGTCCCCAACGCCGCGGACCACTTCGCGCCCCTGCCGCGCAACCCGGGCCGCGAGGCCGAGCTGCTGCACATCGGCCACGTCGAGCCGCGCAAGAACCTCGAGGTCGTGATCCGCGCCCTCGCCCACGCTCGCGACCTCCCGCCGCTGCGCCTCGCGGGAGCGGGCAAGGGGGACGAGCTCGAGCGGCTGCGCGCGCTCGCCGCCGAGCTCGAAGTCGACGTGCGCTTCCATGGCCCGTTCGAGGACGCCGACCTCCCGCGGCTCCTGGCCACCTGCGCCGCCTTCGTGCTGCCCAGTCGCCTGGAGGGTTTCGGCATCCCTGCCCTCGAGGCCCAGCGCGCCGGCGCGCCCCTGGCGATCTCGGACCTGCCCGCCCTGCGTGAGGTGGTTGGACCCGAGGTGCCGTCGTTCGCCCCCGACGACGTCGCGGGCTGCGCACGCGCCCTGCGCGAGGCCCTCGCGAGCGAGCCGGTCCCGGCCATCACGACCAACACCTGGGACGACGCCGCCGAGCGCTGGCTGGCGGCGCTGCGCTCCCTGTAGCTACTCCGCGCTCTCCTCGAGGATCGCCGCGCTGCGCTTGCTGGCCGAGGTCAAGCTGTACGCGCCGTAGGCCAGGGCCGCGAACATCGCGACCACGAGGGCGTACAGCAGCACGCGCACTCCGATCGTCTGCTGGCCCAACTCCGCGCCGAGCATGCCCGGCCTGTTCTCGACCTTGTGGTACTGCAGGACCTTGCGGCCGGCATTCTTCGTGCGCACTCCACCCAGACCGGCGGCGCTCGGGCCCATGGCGGCCGCGCGCTTGGCCGCCGACTGGCGGGCAGCGTCCGACTTGGGCTCGGGTGCTCGCGGCGTCTGCGACCTGGGCGCGCTGCGAATCGGCGCGACCTCGACCGGCCCATCCGCGTTCCACTCGCCCTCGAGGTCGAAGTCGCCGCCGGCCTC